>NZ_JAJAFX010000034.1:0-59783 GCF_025384845.1 Photorhabdus temperata
GATGCAAATATTGAAAGAAGTGGGGGAAGGCATGCTGGAAGTGGTGGTGATTGTTGCCGAAGTTGCCGTTGTTATCCTCGTCACCCTTGCCGTCGCTGCCGCGCTGATTGCACTGGTGGAAATTTTAGCTGCCGCAGCAGCAGTCAGCGCCGCAGCATTAGCGGCTGTCCTGGCAATATTGGCGAGTGTGACATTCGCCACCGCCTCATAATGAAAGGAGAGAAATATGGAGACTTTGGATTATTTTTCCCAGTTGAGATCACAACTGGCCGCGTTTACCTTCCTCAATGGCGATGGGCTGACTGTTTCCCGTCTGGGTATCTCAATTACCCTGTTTTTTAAACAGGGTTACACGCAGGAGAAAAAGCAACGCATTCTGACCTGCTATCGCCGCTTCCGTGAAGAATTTGGTACTCACCTGCGTTTTCACCGTCATGAGCTGAAAGGGCTTAAAAAATATTCACCGGAAAATATTACCAAAGTGGAAGAAGGAATCCTTAATCAGAAAAAAAACCAATTTTCTGGCTGGGATGTTAGTGACGCCAAAAATCTCTATGAAGCTCCCCGCTATCTGATGCATTACCTGGATTCCAATGAAGCTGATGGTGACGATGACAGCTCCTACCTGAGTCTGGTGCTGCCCTGGGATTATCTAAAGGAACAAGAGGGCATGGCTCGCTTTATGGACTGGCTGAATTTTCTGTGTGAACAGCTTGAGCCTGACAGTGGGGATTGTGGTTACTGTCTGGTCTTACCCAACGACTTCTACGATTACTTTCCTTTAGAGTACCAACTAGCGCAACGTTACCCTGCATTACAAGTTAATTCTGCGGTACATACAGCCAAATTACAGTATGAACATTCCATCCGGGGCATTAATTGGATCACCCTGCTATCCAAACGCTTTGTAAGACGACTGGGTGGGGAAATTTGGATACGTAAAACGCTGGCACGCTACCCGGATGTGGCGATTAGCCCTTACCGAAATGGTCTGATGATCCGGGCTGGTCAATACCCGGATCTAACACCACTACCGGGCAGTGTCCCGGCGAGTTATTTTGCCATTAACCAGCTGATACGCCCGATACGGGTGATCCCCCGTGAAGGCCATTCTCTGCATTTTTATGGTGAAGGACATTTTAATTCAACTTCCACACTGGCCTGGTATGCCCGCTATGACCGGGGTCCGCTGCATGTGACCCCTCTGAGAGGTGACCATCCCGCACTGGTCAGCGGAATTTGGCGAACCGATAGTCTGCCGGGCAAGCAGTACTTCTTTGCTCAGGGGGCGATAGCTTTTGATGTTGAAGGTGCAGAAACGGGCACAACGGTCTGGCATCTGATACGGGAAGCAGCAAATATGTGGGAATAACAGATTATCCACTGCCTCATCATGAACGGAGAGAATATGGAAACTTCGGATTATTTTTCCCGGCTAAAATCACAACTGGCCGATTTTACTTTTACCAATGGCGAGGGGCTGACTGTTTCTCGTCTGGGTATCTCGATTACCCTGTTTTTTAAACAGGGCTACACCCAGGAGAAAAAACAGCATATTCTGGCCTGTTATCGCCGTTTTCGCGAAGAGTTCGGTGCTCATCTGCGTTTTCACCGTCATGAGCTGAAAGGGCTAAAAAAATATTCACCGGAAAATATTACCAAAGTGGAAGAAGGCATTCTTAATCAGAAAAAAAACCAACCTTGTGGTTGGGTGGTCAGTGATGCTAAAAATGAAGATGAGGCACCTCATTACCTGATGCGTTATCTGGATTCCGATGAAGCTAATGGTGATAACAGTAGTTCATACCTCAGTCTAGTGTTGCCTTGGGATTATCTAAAGGAACAAGAGGGCATGGCTCGCTTTATGGACTGGCTGAATTTTCTGTGTGAACAGCTTGAGCCTGACAGTGGGGATTGTGGTTACTGTCTGGTCTTACCCAACGACTTCTACGATTACTTTCCTTTAGAGTACCAACTAGCGCAACGTTACTCTGCATTACAAGTTAATTCTGCGGTGCATACAGCCAAATTACAGTATGAACATTCCGTCCGTGGCGTTAACTGGATCACCCTGCTATCCAAACGCTTTGTCAACCGTCTAGGTGGGGAAATTTGGATACGTAAAACGCTGGCACGCTACCCGGATGTGGTGATTAGTCCCTACCGGGATGGTCTGATTATCCGGGCCGGTCAATACCCGGACTTGACACCACTGCCGGGCAGCGTGCCGGAGAGTTATTTTGCCATTAACCAGCTGATACGTCCGATACGGGTGATCCCCCGTGAAGGCCATTCATTGCACTTCTATGGTGAAGGTCATTTTAATTCAACTTCCACCCTGGCCTGGTATGCCCGCTATGACCGTGGACCTCTGCACGTGACCCCGTTGAAGGGAAGCCATCCGGCTCTTGTCAGCGGATTCTGGCGAACCGACAGCATCCCTGACAAACAGTATTTCTTTGCGCAGGGCGCGATGGCTTTTGATATTCAGGGCGCGGAACCGGGCACAACAATCTGGCATTTAATACGAGAAGCGGAAAATATAACGGAGTAAATAATGCGAAGTGTAGTAGAAAGAAAAAAAATTATCCTTAAAGGTGATACCACAACAACCGGAGGAAATGTTCTCAATGGCTCCGGTTTGGTAAACCAACAACTGGAGGTTGCCCGTAAAGGTGATTCGGTATTTTGTCCCGCCTGTAAACAAACCGGCGCTATTGCGGAAGGCTCCAACTTATTCAATATCCAGGGAATACCTGTTGCATTGGAGGGACACCTTGTTAAGTGTGGTTGCCAGACCGGAGCTTGTCGATTAAAGGTACGGTCATAAATATCAAACTCCAGGGCCATTAATTGAAATACCCACAAAACTAAGGCAGGTTTTAAACTGTTATTAACATTCATTTTTTTAACCGATAATGTTAATCGGTATAAAGTTTTAACCGTTTTTCTACCCCTTTTAAAGCCTGCTTTTTATTAAGTTTAATCATCATCGGCTTATCATGTTTTACGTTTAACAAATACTCATCATATCCACTTTTTATCTTTACTGACGCTGTTTTACCCGTAGTTTTAATAAGTCATCCCCCTTTATTTTTTCTTCATAAATCAGCAAATAAATAACCTGATGATATAAAAACACCCCTTTCTGTTTTTCCGATAATCACCGCCTGTTTCAGGACTTAAATCCTGCCAGATTAACCGTTTTATCCCTTTTTTATTGCATTATTTTTAGGGTTTTATTCATAAAGTAACCGGCGAAAAAGCACTTAAATACCCGTCTATTCGGATAATATTCTTTTACGCACGGATTTCTTTTCAACTCTCTTTTAATAGTTAATGCTTTTCTATTAAATGTAATTAACACTCCTTTTGAAAGGTTGTATTTATTGAGTTAAATACGCCTTTTATATAGAAGCTTTAATGTTTATTTATCCACGTTTTAAAATTATCATGGCAGATTAAATAAATGTAAAATAAACGGGGAATAGCATTGATGATAAATGAATTAAACACGGCAGGATAAATAGAGTGAAATCCTACTCTGAGTTTTATCATGAACAGGGTTTAAACTGTTATTAAAAATTACTGTTTTAACTTATGATTTTAATCAGCATAGCGTTTTAACGTCTGCTTTTATTAAGTTTAATCATCATCAACTATCGTGTTTTACCTTTTTTCATCACCGTCATATCGTTTACGATAAAGTTTACTGACAATCCTGAACGGTTTTCATCTGCCTCCCCTTTATTTTATCTTCATAAATCAGCAAATAAATAACCTGATGATATAAAAACACCTCTTTCTGTTTTTCCGATAATCACCTCCTGTTTCAGGACTTAAATCCTGCCAGATTAACCGTTTTATCCCTTTTTTATTGCATTATTTTTAGGGTTTTATTCATAAAATAATCGGCGAAAAAGCACTTAAATACCCGTCTATTCGGATAATATTCTTTTACGTGTGGATTCCTTTTCAGCTCTCTTTTAACAGTTAATAATTTTTCGATTAAATGTCATTAAATCCCCCGCTAAGAAGTTGTATTTATTCAGTTAAATCCGCCCTTGATATAAAAGTGAAAAACTTTAATACTTCTTTATTTTCACTTTCAAATGATTATAGCAGGTTAGGTAAATGTAAAATAAATGAATTAAACACGGCAGGGTAAACAAAATGGAATCCCCCCACAGCCCTGCTCACAAAATCATGCCGCTGGAGTGTCGATAGTTCTTCACTCCAATCGGCATCCCCCTGCCAGTACCTTATTTCCCAGCAAGCTCTGTTTTATAAAGCATTATTCACTGCTTTTTAATCGCTTTAATGATATTGGTTGTTGAAATACCATCTTCAAAGTTCAGCACTTTGACTTCACCACCAGCAGCCCAAACTTCTTCACTACCGGCAATCTCTCCAGGCTTATAGTCTCCACCTTTCACCAATACATCCGGCAGAATATCCGTAATCAAACGGCGTGGCGTATCTTCTTCAAACGGAACAACCCAATCCACAGCACCCAACGCAGATAGCACTATCATTCGTTGTTCCAGTGGATTGACAGGACGGGTTTCACCTTTCAACCGTTTAGTTGATGCATCACTGTTAACGGCGACAATCAATCGATCACCCAATTTTCGAGCACTCTCCAGATAAGAGACATGACCAGCATGTAAAATGTCGAAACAACCATTGGTCATCACAATCTTTTCGCCACGCTGGCGAGCATGAGCTACTGCCTGTTTAAGCTGAAATTCACTCATAACACCGAAACCGGTTTCAGCACGGCCACGAATAGCATTCTCCAGTTCAACCGGCGAAACCGTTGAAGTTCCCAATTTGCCAACCACAACACCCGCGGCGGCGTTCGCCAGGAAACAGGCTTCATTCAGTGGCTTTCCAGCCGCAATCGCCGTTGCCAGCACACCAATCACCGTATCGCCGGCACCAGTAACATCAAACACTTCCTGCGCCAATGTCGGCAAATGCAGGGGTGGATGATCAACACTCAGCAAACTCATTCCCTGTTCAGAACGGGTGACCAGTAATGCCTGAAGATCCAAGTCCTTAACCAGTTTAGTGCCCTTCTCAACCAGTTCGTCATTATCTTTACAGTGGCCGACCACCGCTTCAAATTCAGACAAATTCGGCGTTAGCAAAGTTGCGCCACGATAACGCTCAAAATCACTCCCTTTCGGATCGATTAACACCGGCACGTCAGCATCGTTTGCCAGTTTGATCATCTGCTGAACCTGACTCAACGCGCCTTTGGCGTAGTCAGATAAAATCAATGCACCGATATGAGGTAACGCCTGTTCAATGCGCTCAAGTATCGGTTGCTCATCAACGTTATCGAAACCTTCTTCAAAATCCAGGCGGATTAACTGCTGGTTACGGGAAAGTACCCGCAGTTTGGTAATTGTCGGATGAGTCGGCACAGCAACAAAATCACAGCGCACGTTAACACTACTCAGTTTTTCATCCAGTGCACGCGCCGCGTCATCAACCCCTGTCAAACCAACCAAATGTGAATTCGCCCCAAGAGCAGCAATATTCATAGCAACGTTGGCCGCCCCTCCCGGACGTTCTTCAATGGTATTTACTTTGACGACAGGCACCGGGGCTTCCGGTGAAATCCGGCTGGTTGGTCCATACCAATAGCGGTCTAACATAACATCACCGACAACTAAAACCTCTGCACGGTGAAAATCCGGGAGTGTCACTTTCATTCCTTACTCCAAATATCAGATATCAACTGGGGCCAAATATTACCATAAGCCAGTAAAATCCATGCACCAAACCGCTATAACCCGTTATTGTTCACCCAACCACTGTTGCCAGCTATGACCTATCCGCTCCTGCTGCTTTTGGAAACAATTGGCGGATACCCGGCTGGAAAGCTCCTGTAACGCCAGATGATGTAATTCATCACGCATGGAAATATAAGCCTGAGTCAATGCAGCAGCTTCACCTTCATCCATAATTCCATAAGCCGCCATTAACTCAAAAATCCGTACATTATCCGACCAGCGCGTCAGGCGCTCATTTTCAGGGGCGTAACGCAGTACCAAATACTGAGCAATAAATTCGATATCCGTGATCCCGCCCGGATCAGCTTTAATATCAAATTGATCTGAATGAACGCTGCCTAAATGTTTATGCATCTTCTCCCGCATTTCCCGGACTTGCTGACGTAATAAAGCCGGTTCTCGGCCCGTGCATAACGTCTGGTGGCGTATCCGTTCAAAATCCTGATGCAAATTTTCATCGCCAAATACCATACGGGCGCGTACTAATGCCTGATGTTCCCAAGTCCACGCTTCATTCCGCTGATAATCAGCAAACGCTCCGATGGTACTGACTAACATTCCTGATTCACCCGAAGGTCGCAGGCGGACATCTACGTCATACAACACACCAGAGGAAGTTCGGGCACTGAACAGGTGCATAATGCGTTGGGCAAGACGCAAATAAAATTGCCGGGCATCAATCGACCGATCACCATCAGTCATTACATCCATCGGGCAATCCAACAGGAAAACCAAGTCAAGATCGGAGCCATAACCCAGTTCCCATCCCCCCAGTTTGCCATAGCCAATTACAGCAAATCCCAACCCTTGCCGCTGATTCAGATGTGATGGAACACCATAGCGTTTTGCCATTTGTCCCCACGCCTGTTGAACCACCGCCTCAATAATTGCCTCTGCCAAATAAGTGAGGTGATCACTCACTTTCATCACCGGCAACACCCCAGTGATATCCTCCGCCGCAATCCGCAGTAATTGCGCCTGTTTAAACTGGCGAAGAGCCTCCAGTTGCTGCTCTTCATCATCTTCAGGTATTCGCAACAAATATTGCCGCAGTTCATCTTTATAGGCATTCAGCGGCAGGGGTCTATACAGAAATTGGGGATCAAGCAGCTCATCCAGCAACAAGGGGTGACGGGCAAGTTGAGTGGCAATCATCGGTGAAGCCGCACACAGCCGGATAACGTGTGTCAGTACGGCTTCTGATTCCAACATCAGTTCCAGATAAGTTGTGCGGCTGACAATGCTCAACAACAGCGGAATAACCCGTTCCAGCACCGTATTGGTATCTTGTCGCAAGCAGACTTTTGCCAACAAACGTGGCATTAGATGATCAAGTACATCACGTCCGCGAGGGCCAATGGTTCTTTTTCCCACATCCTGACGGAATATAGCAATGACGTGTAATATCTGCTGTGCAACCGATTCATGCAGATGCGGAGCCAGTATGATTAACTCTTCTTTTTCGAGATTTTCCAGCCATAAACTCTTAAATGGTACATGACCCGCTTCTTCTTCATTGTTATCACTGTTATCACCAATTAATTGCGTGAAAATAACCCGAACAGCGCTCATCTTGCTGTTCAATGCAATCATCAACTTATCCCAACGTTCAAACCCCATTCCCCACGTTAACCGTGAACGGTTCAGTTCATCTTCCGGCAACGTCTGAGTTTGCTGATCGTCAATTGACTGTAAAAGATTTTCCAGCCGCCGCAAAAAGAGGTAACTGTCAGCAAGTTGTTCTACCTGTGATGACGGCAAAAGTTCCAGTTTTTCTATTACTTGAAGTGTGGGTAACAGAGCCTGAGATTGCAGACACAATTCACGCCCACCACGAATAAGCTGGAATACTTGAGTGATAAATTCAATTTCACGGATACCACCCGCACCCAGTTTGATATTGTCTTGCAAACCACGACGACGAACTTCACGTTCAATCATCCCTTTCATGTTTCTCAGGGACTGAATCACACTGAAATCAATATAACGGCGGAAAATAAACGGCCTTAACATCCGGCGTAATTCTTCGCAATACGATTCGCTGTCAGCGCCCATAATTCGCGCTTTAACCATCGCATAACGCTCCCAATCACGCCCCTGTTCCTGATAATAATCCTCCAATGCGGCAAAACTGAATACCAGTGGACCACTGTCACCAAATGGGCGCAAACGCATATCAACCCGATAAACAAAACCATCCACCGTTTGCTGATCGAGCACTTTGATAAGACGCTGCCCCAGACGGGTAAAAAACTGAGCGTTGTCCATTTCACGGCGGCCACCGCGGGTAATCCCGTTTTCAGGATAGGCAAAAATTAGATCAATATCGGAAGAGAAATTCAGCTCGCCGCCACCCAGTTTCCCCATGCCCAGAATTAACAGGGGTTGTGGTTCGTCCTGGTCATTGCAAGGAGTGCCCCAATCCTGACAACAACGCGGATACAACCAGTCGCGAGCGGCAATAATCAGCGTTTCAGCCAACATACTGAGCTGTTGCAACGTCTCCTGAGTCGTACTGCTGTGCAGCGACTGTGACCAGGCAATTCTGACCAGAATTTTGTTACGGAACTGACGTAAAACCCGCATCAGGGTATTTTCATCCTCTGCTGATGAAAGTCCCTGTTGCAGCCATTCAGCGTATTGATGCCACTCCCGCGCTTGCGGTGGGTTCTGGCGGATTTCGGCTAACCATTCAGGGTGAATTCTAAGGTTTTCAGCAACAAAATCACTCAGTGACAACACAATCTGTTCATGAGGAGCAAAAGCGTCAACACACAAAGCCTGTTCCTGAAAATACTTAGTCACACTCGATAACTGAGCCAAAAGAGGGGTTGAAAGTGGCAACATAGAGAATTCCTGTTATTCAAGCAGAGAGATTGACTAACCACATAGTCAGCGCCAACTTACATTGCAAATAGCCCGAGCTGTAACACAGCGTTTCAGCCGTTGTTTCCGCTGCTGATAATTTCTGGTTGATCGCCGCTAATTGATCATCCAACTGTTCCGGCCTGCCTGCCGGTTCATTGCAATATTCAAGCGCCCGCTGAACTAAAGTAAGTACTTGCTGCAAACCATCCCGACTTTCTGACAAGCCAGTCAGCCAGCGCTCTTCCTGCTCTTGCCAATGGGCCAATATTGACGAAAGTACAGCAGGCAATGACTGCTGCCTATCAATTTCTACCGAAACTTGAGGCAAAATCGTGTTTGGCTTTCCCTGGGCTAACTGATAACCACGGGCAGCTTTACTTTTATTTCCCTGTCGCAAACCCTCTGACTTTGCCAACTCAGCGGCCAACGCTAATACATCCGCAGTAGTTCCTTGTTTCAGTTCCAATTCAAATTCACAAATGGGTTCTTTGCGGCCTGCCGCGATGATTTCTCCCTGATCGAGCACAACTTCAATCTCACTTTGCCCGTAAGTAACCACCCACTTCTCCCGCATAAAGTCAGTACTGAATAACGCATTTAAACGGGATTGCAACGCTTTCACATCACAGTTTTCAGGCCAGATATGAGGAGGAAACAGTGTCAACGCCAGTTCCGGCTTTAACAATGGCACATTATATTCCGGGCGCTGATGCAACCCGCCGATCACTTCCCCGGCTGTTTTGATTGTCATCTCATACTGGTCGTCAAAACCACGGATACGCAATCCCATATCAAGACCGCGCAGTTGGTTATCCGCCGTTTCAAAATAGATATTGGTCAACTTTTGCGGCGCAAAGTAGTGATGAGGAAATAACAATAATTGCTGACGAATTACAGGAATAGCCAGCGGTCTGGCAATAAGTTTTAATTCAATTTCTACACTCATTATCTGCACCATTGGTGGCAATTTTTGGTTATTATCTTACCCTGATTTCACTTTTTTCTACGACCGCATGAAAAAATTAAACAAACAACCAGTAAGCCCCGTATTCGACCCGTTAAGATAGTTCCTATTTTGGTTTACTGTTTGCTCTAGCAAACTTAACTCTTTACTATCAAATTCTAAACTCACCATAGATAAAGAATAGTTGAAATCACAATGCGAAAATTACCTTTACTTCTTACGGCGCTATTGAGCCTAAGCTTTTCGCTTACTACCCACGCGGAAGAAAAGCGCTATGTATCTGATGAGTTATCTACCTACACACACGCTGGACCGGGTAACAAATATCGTATCGCCGGCACACTGAATGCCGGTGATGAAGTCACATTGATAAGCATCAACCGGGACAGTAATTACGCTGAGGTGAAGGATGATAAAGGCCGTGTTGTCTGGCTACCCGTTAACCAGCTCAGTGATAAACCGAGCTTGCGCACCCGCCTCCCAGAGATGGAGCAGGAAATCAAAATACTGACGGATAAGTTAGCCAATATAGACAATAGCTGGAATCAGCGCACTGCTGACATGCAACAAAACGTTTCAAACAGCGGTGACATTATTGCAGGGCTGAAAAAAGAAAATGAACATTTGAAAAATAAACTGATTGTGGCAGAGAAAAAACTTGATGCTGCGAATCTGCAACTTGATGACAAACAACGCAATATCATTCTGCAATGGTTTATGTACGGCGGTGGTGTTGCAGGTGCGGGTTTAATTTTAGGGCTGTTACTGCCACGTATGGTTCCGCGTCGCAAGCGTAATGACCGTTGGATGAGTTGATTAAGGAATATTCAAGTGAGAATCTATCTGGTTGGCGGTGCAGTACGTGACCGCCTGCTAAATTTTCCTGTAAAAGAACGGGATTGGGTTGTTGTTGGTGGAACACCGGAAGAGCTATTGTCTCAGGGATATCAGCAAGTTGGCAGAGATTTCCCGGTGTTCCTGCATCCCAAAAACCATGAAGAGTACGCACTGGCGCGCACTGAGAGAAAATCCGGCTTGGGGTATACGGGTTTTACCTGTTACGCCGCGCCGGATGTCACACTGGAAGATGATTTGCTGCGCCGTGATCTGACCATTAACGCCATTGCTCAAACATCCGAAGGCGAACTTGTCGATCCTTACCGTGGGGTTGATGATTTAAGTAATCGTATTTTGCGCCATGTTTCCGACGCTTTCTCTGAAGATCCACTGAGGGTATTACGGGTAGCCCGTTTTGCCGCCCGTTTCGCCCATTTGGGATTTACCATCGCCCCAGAAACATTAATGTTAATGTCAAAAATGGCAACTAACGGAGAGTTATCAGCACTCACACCGGAGCGTGTCTGGAAAGAGACAGAAAAAGCCCTTTCCACTCATTCACCGCAGGTTTTTTTTCAGGTTTTACGTGATTGTGGTGCATTAGCGGTACTGTTTCCTGAAATTGATAATCTGTTTGGCGTTCCCGCACCGGCAAAGTGGCATCCTGAGGTTGATACCGGTATTCATACGTTGATGGTGCTGAAAGTTGCCGCGGAGCTGACAGATGAAGTAGATAGCCGCTTTGCAGCTCTGTGCCATGATCTTGGCAAAGGACTGACACCGCCAGAACAGTGGCCTCATCATTATGGGCATGGTCCAGCAGGCGTAAAGTTAGTCGATCAATTGTGCCAACGTCTGCGTGTACCTAATTCTGCTCGTGATCTGGCAAAACTGGTCGCTCAATATCATGACTTAGTGCATACCGTCGATCAATTGCGGCCAAAAACATTGCTTAAGTTGTTTGATTCTGTTGATGCATGGCGTAAACCTCAGCGAATAGATCAGTTGATTATCACCAGTGAAGCAGATGCGCGGGGTCGTACCGGTTTTGAAGATATCCCCTATCCACAAAGTCATTATCTGCGACAGGCATTTAAGGTTGCCAGCCAGGTCCAGGTGAAAAGTATTGTAGACAGCGGCTTGCGTGGCGCGGATATTGGTGAAGAGCTACGACGCCAGCGTCAGCAGGCATTGGCTGAATGGAAGCAACAACAGGATTAATATTGTTGTCTGAAAGATCAAATACGCTGTACATCCCCTGATATCTAAACTAAATCGATATCAGGGGAATCATTCACTACATAAATACCCAGTAAACAGCGGCGGCGATAATAAAGCGGTAGATAGCAAATGGGATGAAAGACATACGCTTAATCAATGCCAGGAAGGTTTTAATTGCGATCAATGCGACAATAAATGCAGTAATAAAACCGACAGCAAACATTGGAATATCAGAAGCAGTCAAAAAATGCAGGCTCTTATATAAATCCAGCCCGCTCGCCCCCATCATCATCGGTACAGCCAGAATAAACGAGAACTCTGATGCGGTATAACGGTTAACCCCCATCAGCATTCCACCAGAAATTGTCGCTCCTGAACGGGAGAATCCCGGCCACAATGCCAGACACTGGAAGCAACCAATCATAAAAGCCTGGCGATAAGTAATATCATCCAGCCCCTCTGCTCTCGGTGTCTTAGGTTTCAGAATTTCTGCGGTAATCAGTAACACGCCGCCAATAATCAAGGCGTACATAACACTCTGTGGGTTAAACAGCGATTTAATCGTATCGTGGAACAGCAATCCAAGCGTCACCGCAGGTAACATTGCCAAAAGAATGTGGCTCAGTTTCAGCTTGCCGTTGGTTTTACCTTCGTGAGGAACTTCACCAAAGTGAAGACCAATTAACCCAAACAAACGACGCCAAAATACCACTACCACAGCAAGAATCGATCCAAGCTGGATAATAACTTCGAATGTTTCAGCTTTATCGCCGGTAAATCCCAGCAAATGACCCACGATGATCATATGACCAGTAGAGGAAACAGGAAGAAACTCAGTCAGCCCTTCAACAACACCAAGAATAAATGCATGAAACAAGGTAGAAAGGTCAGTCATATAGAGAGATCGCACCCCATTAAACAAATCTCCAAAACAGGTAGCACAGATGAATCCGGCTACCATTTTTCCATTGCCATTAATCAATTGACATAATTATCACGCCTGGCAATGATGAATGCCAGCCTATGCAATAATAATGACAATAATATGACAACTGAATTCACTGCTGATCGGATTATTTTTTTCTCTCAATAATAACACCGACCTGACGAGCCTGCGCCACCGCCCCCGGCTTACTGACTTTTATCCGTACCCACGGCGAATTAAAGCAGTTTAATAGCAGATCGGCCACCTCTTCAGCCACTCTTTCAACCAGAGCAAAATTCTGATTTTCTACGTGGTTGATAATCGCTTCGCTAACTTTAGCGTAATCCAGGCAATGCTCGACATTATCGCTGGAAGATGCGCGTTTATTATCCCATCCCATTTCGATATCGAACACTAACTTCTGTTTAATGGTCTGTTCCCAGTCGTAAACACCAATGGTGGTGATGACAGCTAATTCCTCAATAAATACGATATCCATCACGTCACTTTCCTGTTTTTCAACTTGCCGGATACCACTTCCGACTAAATATGCGTATTATCCATGACTAGGCTAAGAAAACGACCATTATTATTGGAGAGACATTATGAGTGCTATCGCGCTTGGTATGATTATCTTCGCGTATCTTTGCGGTTCAATCTCCAGCGCAATACTTATCTGTCGTCTGGCTGGACTGCCGGATCCCCGCCAGCATGGCTCAGGTAACCCAGGAGCGACAAATGTATTACGGATTGGTGGCCGCAGTACTGCGGCAATAGTACTGATTTGTGATGTTCTGAAAGGCATGGTCCCAGTCTGGCTGGCTTATCAGCTTAGTGTTCCCCCCCTCTATCTGGGAATTACGGCAATAGCGGCTTGTCTCGGCCATATTTATCCGATCTTTTTCCATTTTAAAGGCGGTAAGGGAGTCGCAACTGCTTTTGGTGCCATTGCCGCAATTGGCTGGGATCTGATGGGTTTGATGACAGGTACCTGGCTGTTGACAGTATTACTGAGTGGTTATTCCTCTCTAGGCGCAATTGTCAGCGCCTTGATAGCACCTTTCTATGTCTGGTGGTTTAAACCTGAATTTACTTTTCCGGTTGCCATGCTCTGCTGTCTGGTACTGCTCCGTCACCATGATAATATCCAGCGCCTGTGGCGCGGCCAGGAAAGTCGTATCTGGAACAAACTCAAAAAGAAAAAAGAGATGACTGAAGAAGAAAAAATTCAGGCAGAGAAAGAGCAAGGAAAAGAAGATTAACAACATTGCCAAATAAAAAACCAGCTACTGATTGAGTGACTGGTTTTTTATTTTCACTATGTATGAAGATTTATAATGCAGGTAATTCAGACAGTGGCCAGCGGGCTTTAACCGTCACACCAAGAGCGTCACTTACTCCGCCTTTCAGGCGGATCATACCGGCAAGCGCAATCATAGCGCCGTTATCTGTACAAAATTCAGGACGCGCGTAAAATACTTTGCCGCCCAATTTTGCCATGACCTCTTTCATTCTGGTACGCAACGTGAGGTTGGCGCTGACACCACCGGCCATTACCAGCCGCTTGAACCCGGTCTGTTCAAGCGCCCTTTTACATTTAATCGCTAATGTATCAACAACCGCATCTTCAAAAGCGCGGGCAATATCCGCTCTGGTCTGCTCATCATCACTGTTGCTGCGAATCGTATTAGACGCAAAAGTTTTCAGTCCCGAGAAACTGAAATCCAGCCCAGGGCGATCTGTCATCGGACGAGGAAACACAAAACGCCCAGTTTCTCCTTTCTGAGCCATATTGGAGAGCAGCGGACCTCCCGGATAATCCAGACCCAGTAATTTAGCTGTTTTATCAAATGCTTCACCCGCGGCATCATCTATCGATTCACCAAGCAGCTCATATTCACCAATGCCGGTTACGCTAATAAGCTGAGTGTGACCACCGGACACAAGCAAAGCCACAAACGGGAATTCAGGACTATTATCTTCCAACATCGGAGCCAATAAATGCCCTTCCATATGATGGACAGGAATCGCAGGAACATCCCAGGCAAATGCCAGAGAACGGCCAATAGTCGCCCCCACCAATAATGCGCCAACCAGACCAGGACCCGCGGTATAAGCCACTGCATCAATATCTTTACGGGTTAATCCTGCCTCTTTCAACGCAGCCTGAATCAAGGGAACGGTTTTGCGGATATGGTCACGTGAAGCCAGTTCAGGCACAACACCGCCGTAATCAGCATGCAATTTAATCTGACTGTATAATTGATTTGCTAATAAACCGGCTTGATCGTCATAAATTGCGATTCCGGTTTCATCGCAAGACGTTTCTATACCTAAAACTCGCATTACACTACCTATATTCCACAGAAGAGAGCCAGTTTATCATTAATAAGATAATTTGCGCGGTTTACATGCTGACTATTTTTACTGTTTAGTCTATAATCAGCACCCTACGTAAAATCCCTGTGTGGTTATCTTCAATATTACAGAACTGACTGGCAAATTTCGCTGTAAGTCACCATTGTAATGTTGTTGTTTCAATTTGCTGCGGCGCTTTACAAAGCCGTGTTCATTGAAGTAAAATTCCGCACCATTTTAAGATGGCTGGCATCCCACGCCAGCAAGACCGATTTCTATTGAGGTGAGAGGCACATGCCGGTAATTAAAGTACGTGAAAACGAGCCATTCGACGTAGCACTGCGTCGCTTTAAGCGTTCCTGCGAAAAAGCAGGTGTGTTAGCAGAAGTTCGCCGTCGTGAATTCTATGAAAAACCAACGACTGAACGTAAACGCGCTAAAGCTTCTGCTGTAAAACGTCACGCTAAAAAGTTGGCTCGTGAAAACGCACGCCGCACTCGTCTGTACTAATCCTTGCGGTTGACCCGCATAGTGATTGAATTTGCAGACAACAGTAGTTGCAGATAAAGGCCGTGCTTTCCGAAAGGGAGCGCGGCTTATTGTCGTTCATCAACAGGCGTAAAAAGGGCTTATGGCTGGACGAATTCCGCGCGCATTTATCAATGATTTATTAGCTCGTACCGATATTATCGACCTGATCGATGTTCGTGTGCCACTGAAAAAACAGGGTAAGAATCACCACGCGTGCTGTCCGTTTCATAATGAAAAGACCCCTTCGTTTACTGTTAATAGCGATAAGCAGTTTTATCATTGCTTTGGTTGTGGCGCTCACGGCAACTCTATCGATTTTCTGATGAATTACGATAGACTTGAGTTTGTCGAATCTATTGAAGAATTGGCCGCGATGCATGGGCTGGAAGTCCCTTATGAAGCAGGTTCCGGCAGCAGTCAGATAGAACGCCACCAAAGACAAAATCTTTATCAACTGATGGATAAGCTCAACAGCTTCTATCAGAACTCATTAAATAGCTCCACTGCACAGCAAGCCCGGCAATACCTGGCTCAGCGTGGACTTAGTGAAGAGATTATCCACCGTTTCTCGATTGGCTTCGCTCCCGTTGGCTGGGATAACGCTTTGAAACGGTTTGCCCGCAGCACGGAAGATCGTCAACAGTTACATGACGCCGGGATGCTGGTGTCAAATGATAATGGCCGTACTTACGACCGTTTCCGTGAACGAGTCATGTTTCCAATCCGTGACCGCCGGGGGCGCGTGATTGCATTTGGTGGACGGGTTCTGGGAGATGCGCTCCCAAAATATCTCAACTCACCAGAAACTGAAATTTTCCACAAAGGTCGCCAGCTATACGGCCTCTATGAAGCGCAACAAAATCACAGTGACCTTTCACGGTTATTAGTGGTTGAAGGTTATATGGATGTGGTGGCTCTGGCACAGTTTGGTATTAATTATGCCGTTGCCTCGTTAGGTACTTCGACGACATCGGAACATATTCAGTTACTTTTCCGTGCTACTGACAACATTATCTGTTGTTATGATGGCGACAGAGCGGGACGTGACGCAGCATGGCGAGCCTTGGAAACAGCTCTGCCTTATCTTAATGATGGTAGGCAGTTACGTTTTATGTTTTTGCCTGATGGTGAAGATCCTGATTCACTAGTTCGTAAAGAAGGCCGTGAAGCATTTGAACAAAGAATGGAACAATCTCACACGTTGTCTGAATTTCTGTTCGAATCGTTACTGCCACAAGTTGACTTGAGTAATCCTGAAGGGAAAACAAAACTCAGTTCACTTTCTGTACCATTGATTAATCAGATCCCGGGAGAAACTCTGCGTCTCTATATGAGGCAAGAACTTGGCAATATGTTAGGTATTCCCGATGCAGTACAGTTGGAACGTTTATTACCGCAGCGGCTGGAAAGTGGGAATAATTATCAGATGCCGCAGCTAAAACCGACAACTATGCGTATACTTATAGGACTGTTGGTACAAAACCCACACTTAGCCGCTTTAGTTCCCCCGCTACAGGGAACTATGCAGGCCAAAATTGCAGGCTTACCATTGTTTATGGAGCTTGTAGAGGTTTGTCTTACTCAGCCAGGGCTGACAACTGGACAGTTGCTAGAACAATATCGTGACAATAAATTTAGTAAACAACTTGAAAAATTAGCTGCATGGAACGATATACAAATAGAAGAAATAGCAGAAAATACATTTCGTGACGCGTTGGATCATCTCGTTGATTCAGCGTTGGAAGAACGTTTAGATATTCTTATCGCCAGAGCAAGAACCGAAGGCCTGACACCGGAAGAGCGCGAAGAAGTTCGCTTGATTAATGAATCCCGTGCCAGAAAGTAAATACTGAATTCACGGCTTAAGTGCCGCATTAGGTAGGGAAACAACCCTACATTTTGCCGCTATAAGTGGGCAGCGGCAATACAACGAAAACGCCCCTAAAAGTTATTGTTGGCAGATTAGTTTCGCCGACCGACACCAACCCAAATACTCTGAAGTGTGGATACCGTCTTATGGAGCAAAACCCGCAGTCACAGCTAAAGCTACTTGTCACCCGTGGTAAGGAGCAGGGCTATCTGACCTATGCTGAGGTCAATGACCATCTGCCGGAAGATATCGTCGATTCCGATCAGATCGAAGATATCATCCAGATGATCAATGACATGGGCATTCAGGTAATGGAAGAAGCACCTGATGCCGATGATCTGATGCTAGCAGAAACCACTAACGACACAGATGAAGACGCTGTGGAAGCTGCTGCGCAAGTCCTGTCTAGCGTTGAATCTGAAATCGGTCGTACCACCGACCCGGTACGTATGTACATGCGTGAAATGGGTACCGTTGAGTTATTGACCCGGGAAGGTGAAATTGACATTGCTAAACGCATTGAAGATGGCATCAATCAGGTACAGTGCTCTGTTGCTGAATACCCTGAAGCAATCACCTATTTACTGGAACAGTATGATCGCGTCGAAGCAGGTGAAGCCCGCCTGTCAGATCTTATTACCGGTTTTGTTGACCCGAACGCAGAAGAAGATCTCGCGCCTACCGCCACTCACGTTGGTTCTGAGCTCCCACAGGAAGAACTTGATGATGATGAAGACGACGAAGATGAAGACAGTGGCGAAGATAGCGATGGTGATGATGACAACAGCATCGATCCGGAATTAGCTCGCCAGAAATTCCAGGAACTGCAAGATCAGTATGAGATCACTCGTCAGGAAATTAAGAAAAATGGCCGCAATCATCCAAATACGGCTGCCGAAATCTTAATGCTCTCAGAAGTTTTCAAACAGTTCCGTCTGGTGCCAAAACAGTTTGATTATCTGGTCAACAACATGCGTTCTATGATGGATCGCGTTCGTCTTCAAGAACGCCAAATCATGAAAATGTGTGTTGAACAGTGCAAAATGCCGAAGAAGAACTTCATCACTCTGTTCTCTGGTAATGAAACCAGTGACATTTGGTTCACCGCGGCAAAAGCAATGAACAAACCGTGGTCTGAAAAATTACTTGAAGTTGAAGAAGAAATACAACGTAGTCTGAACAGACTTCGTCAGATTGAAGAAGAAACCGGTTTAACCATTGAACAGGTGAAAGATATCAACCGTCGGATGTCTATCGGTGAAGCAAAAGCTCGCCGTGCGAAAAAAGAGATGGTTGAAGCCAACTTACGTTTGGTTATTTCAATCGCCAAAAAATATACCAACCGTGGTCTGCAATTCTTGGATCTGATTCAGGAAGGTAATATTGGTCTGATGAAAGCGGTTGATAAATTTGAATATCGTCGTGGTTACAAGTTCTCAACTTACGCTACATGGTGGATACGTCAGGCAATTACACGTTCGATCGCCGACCAGGCTCGTACCATTCGTATTCCCGTTCATATGATTGAGACAATCAACAAACTCAATCGTATTTCCCGCCAGATGTTGCAGGAAATGGGACGTGAACCAACACCGGAAGAACTGGCGGAACGGATGTTAATGCCAGAAGATAAGATCCGTAAGGTACTGAAAATCGCCAAAGAACCTATCTCAATGGAAACCCCGATTGGTGATGATGAAGATTCACATTTGGGTGATTTTATTGAAGATACAACGCTGGAACTGCCGCTGGATTCTGCAACCTCAGAAAGCCTGCGGTCGGCAACCCACGATGTTCTGGCTGGCCTGACCGCCCGTGAGGCCAAAGTACTGCGTATGCGTTTTGGTATCGATATGAATACTGACCATACACTGGAAGAAGTTGGTAAACAGTTCGATGTCACCCGTGAACGTATCCGCCAGATCGAAGCGAAAGCACTGCGTAAACTGCGTCACCCAAGCCGTTCTGAAGTACTACGTAGCTTCCTTGATGAATAATCAACAATTTTAAGTCATGTTAACTGAAAAGCGTCTGCTTCGGCGGACGCTTTTGTTTTTTATCAAAGGAGATGATTAGTATTAATATAATCATATATAAAAATATATTGATCATCGGGATAATAATATGACCCGATAACATCAAAGATCTTATTAAAAATTAATCCAATGATTTATAAAAACGATAAATAAGCCATAAAAACAACCAATATATACCGCTATCCCCTTCTACTACTTAATAAAAACTTAATTTTGTATACAAAGTGATCATGCGAGTTTACAAAGCTAGACCGCGAGCAAAACTGTACGTATAATCCTTCCCATCCAACGGCCCCTTAGCTCAGTTGGTTAGAGCAGGCGACTCATAATCGCTTGGTCACTGGTTCAAGTCCAGTAGGGGCCACCAGATTTTAGCTTTTAAATCAGCGCATTAGGCCACTCAAACAAGAGTGGCTTTTTTGTTTCTGGTAGTCAGTGGCGACAAAATGGCGACAGAGATTTTTTCATAAAGCCATTGCCTGGATGAAAGCATACTAGCCAACTTCAATTTCTGGACAGGAGTTAGGCTATTTATCAACCTATTAACATCATCACTTTCCCACTCTTAAAGAAAAAGAAGTACTTAAAGCCATCAGTAGCAAATTACAGTAATCAACACCGTGTAGATATGTGGTAATGTTCATACAACGGAGAGACTATGGACAAAAAACTTTTTAACGATCTGGTTGAAAGCATGAATCAGATGGTAGCAATTGAAAAAGGCGAACTTTCTGTTTCTGATGAAAATATCCATTACCATCGCCTGCCTGATGTAAAAAACTTACGTGAAACCTTTGGCTTAAAACAAAGTGAATTTGCCGAAGCTGTTGGCGTTTCTGCATCTCTAATTCAAAGCTGGGAACAGCACCGCCGCATTCCTTCTGGTTCATCACTGAAACTACTTAAGATGCTTGAACGTAATCCTGCGCTTATTAATGAATTAAGCACACTTTAATACTTTCACTTTCTCCTTGTCGTAATGCAAAAGGAGAAAATAATTTCAGTTCTGTATATCCTGTAAAGCCGCGCTCTATCTGATTTCTATGATAAAGCACGGCTTTCCTTCGTGATTTTATTTTTTATGTAAAATATAATTTTTTATTTAATACCAATGCATTGGAATTTTTTCCGTGATCCTCTTTTGATCCAAAACGTGCAGGCGGGTGCGGTGTAGTGCCGTCTATACTACCGGAGCAACAATCGCTTGAACACGGGTTCAAGTCCAGTAGGGATTACGAAATTTAAGCAGTTAGCTCAGTATATTAGGCCACTTAAACAAAAGTGGCTTGCTTGATCAAAAGCGGTAAATGTTAAAGGCCACCGGGAGGTGACCCCGATGGCCTTAGCTACGTTTCCGTTATCTATTTCAGAAATGTACGGATCAGCTCTAAAAGCGCGATTAACGCTTTGAGAACGATGATAGCAATGTCAATAAATGCTTTCACCCGTTTGCTCCAGTTAGGAGCACGACTTAACCAGCCATTGCCTTTACATTGCCTGTCCGGCTGGTTCTCATCAATGTTAGTTGAAGTGGATCGCGCTCCGGCCGAGGCACTGAATCAGCACCACCAGTATTCAGCCAAGACTTACGAAAACTTGCGTAAGAGATACACAGGCCAAAACGCGCCTCAACTAACAGCCGTTGATTATAAGTTTATTTGGATATGATTCAATGGATTAATAGATAGATAAAAACAAAAAACCAACTGGTGAGGTTGGTTTTTTTGTTTTTATCTTTAAGCAGGACCTCTGTTTTTGTGCTCTTAACCGGGTTGGTAGCCTCGGCTTTAGCGCGATCCACTTCAACTAACATAAGAAGTCTAACGCTTAGAATCGGAAATATCAACCTATAACATGATTACAAAACAAACAATACTGCCTGGCTAAAAATCAACCAATCACAGGCGAATACTTCTGCTTCAGACCATCCGATTTATAGGCCGTGTTCCTGATGGCGCTGGCGTTCTCTGAGGTACCTGTATTGTGGTGCGTATGCGCGGCTGTCAGTTCAGCCAATTCCTTAACCATATCCAAGCGTCTCTAACATCAAGGTCATAACGTTGATTTGCCGGCTGCCCACCCAAACCACTGGCGCGACAATTTCTTGCCTGGCTCCGGCGATGCTTTGCTTAAGAAGGCCAATTTTCTCTATCAGCTTTTGCCCGACTTCAATATTGGCCTCTTTCCCTACACTGGCAACGAAATTTGATGATGTCGCCATACTATAGTCACCGTCTGCGATTTGCTGGACAGCGCCCGCCAATAGCGTAGACGCGCCCAAAACCGTGGTTTTATCCGTGGCTTGTATCTTACGTCTGGTTTACTTTTATTTCGTGAAGATTGTGCAATATAGGTACGACGCAGGGGCGCAATCCAAATTAACCAAAGAGATTAACCACGCACCATAAATGTTAAAGGCCATCGGATGGTTAACCCAATGACCTTAGCTACGTTTCCGTTATCTATTTCAGAAATGCACGGATCAGCTCTAAAAGCGCGATTAACGCTTTAAGAACGATGATAGCAGTGTCAATAAATGCTTTCACCCGTTTGCTCCTGTTAGGAGCACGACTTAACCAACCATTGCCTTTACGCTGCCTGTTCGGCTGGCTTCCATCAAGTCAGTTAAGGAATATCGCGCTCTGACCGAGGCACTGAATCAGCACCACCTGTACTCAGCCAGGACTTACGAAAACTTGCGTCAGAGATACACAAGCCAGAACGCTACCCCAAACTAACAGCCGTTGATTATAGGTTTATTTTCAGATGATTCAATCAATTAAAATGGTGAGTTGGTAAAAACAAAAAAACCAACTGGTGAGGTTGGCTTTTTTGTTTTACCCATACAGGGCACGGGTATCTTTTGTACTATTACCGAGACTGGTAGCCTCAGTCCTAGCGCGATATTCCTTAACTGACCTAACCAGTCTAATACCTATAGCATAAAATATCAACCTAGGGTACAGCGTAAAGAACCTCACACAAATGGACAATATTCACCCAATCACAGGCGAATATTTCTGTTTCAGACCATCTGGCCGTGTTCCTTATCGTGCTGGCGTTCTCCGACGTGCCTGTGTTGTGGTGCATGTGCACGGCAGTCAGTTCCGCCAGTTCTTTAACCACATCCAGTGTCTCTAACATCAAGATCATGACGTTGATTTGCTGGCTGCCCACCCACGACGATATCTTGCCGTGCCCCAGCAACACTGCTCCTACGTTGACCAACCTTTTCAATCAAACGCTGACCAATTTCTACCGTTGCATTTTTACCAATACTGGCAACAACGTGGCTATACCCAATCGCTTGGTCACTGGTTCAAATCCAGTAGGGACCAGCAAATTTGCTATTCAACCCAAAAAGCAAACAAGCTGCTTGTTAAAGTTTCTGTGCGATAACACTATAGGTTGATGCATAGTTTTTCACCAAAGCGATCGAGAAGTTTTCAGCTAGCACACGCAGCTCCTCCAAAGCACCACTCACACCTTCAGGAAAGTTTCGTTCGATGTTAGCCTTGACATCCAGCAACCAATGCACCACATCAATATTGGACGGCAATACTCTCATGTCCTTGATAATGAAACCACTTCTCTCCAACACTTGTCTGAAATAGGCAGGCGTTTTACGATGACCACAAGCTAGGCGATCAATGATGTCGGGAATATCCGATTTATAGTTATCCAGCTCCACATTATAGAGGTTGTCAGAAATAATCACCCGGCCACCAATTCTCACACGTTTGAACAACGCGTTCATCGCTTTTTCATACAATGAGTTAGGAAAATGCGAAATAACACCACGGATAATCACCAGGTCATAAAGTTCCTGTGGGTCAGGCAACAGACCAATATCCTGCGCATTACACAGGTACAGATTAATACGCTCAGCCAATCCATGTTCTGCATGAAACTTGGCACAATACCTCAACTGTTGATCGCTGATATTCACTCCGTCCAAGCACGCACATTCAGGAAAATATTCAGCCAAATATTTCAGGATATAGCCCCAGCCACAACCGATATCCAGTATTCGCCGAACCGCTGGCCTCTCGATCCTTGCCTCTAAACCAGCTAACAGCAGTTGACGATCAAAATAACGAATACCTGCTTCACCCAACGAAATAGGTGGCCTTGAGGCAGGATCATCGTAAACACCAAACTGGAATAACAGCGTATCACCAATCGCTTTACGCCAGCGTTCAGGATCTTCGCAATAAGCCTGTACCACTTTGTTTTCGTAGTCGTTGGTGTTTTCCCCCCGAATGATGTGATAAGGCGGAGCAGGCTCAACATCAGTGTAAAACACATTATTAAAGCTACTCATGAAGTTTTCCTTATTAAATGGTTTTAAAAGGTGCCGTAACCTTATTTGTCAGGATTTGCGGCATATTGGTAAATTTCAATGAGGCATTCATATTTAATAATTTAATTCTATGATTACTGATAAATTACATTGCCATCAGAGTTGCCTTTGCCAATCTTTAATATCTTGATTCAAAAGGCCATCAATGATTTTTTTAAACCAAACTGTATATTCCCCAGGATCCTTATTAATTAAACCCCTCAATTTCAGTGGACTAACCCATTTATAATCGGATACCTCGTCAGGATTAATTATCGGTTCTTTATCAAATTGCCCGATAAAAACATGATCGTATTCGTATTCAATCAAAGTATTAGGGAGTGTGGCATGATAAATAAATGACAAAACTTTTTTCAATGGACAATCAAAGCCCATCTCCTCACCGAGACGCCGGTGTGCTGCGGTATCCAGAGATTCGCCAACCCGAGGGTGGCCGCAACAGCTATTGGTCCAAAGCCCGGCCGAATGATATTTTGTCGCTGCCCGTTTTTGTAGTAGTAAATTTCCTTTTTTATCAAAAACAAATATAGAAAAGGCCCGGTGTAACATACCTTTCTGGTGAACATCCATTTTTCCCGCTGAACCAATGGGATTATCATATTTATCAACAAGAATAAGCATCTCATCCATTATTAATAGCCTTTCTGTGAAGTGAGCTAACACATAAATATTAATCAATAATAAAATCGAAATACATACCCTGCAAGTGTCAAATTAATTTCATAATAAAATGATATAACGAATAAAACATGAAATTATCCGGTTATTTCATTATGATGTTAATAACAAGCATTAAATAACTAATATTAACTTTACTAATAATTAAATCAAACTAATTCCAAAACAAACATATCCAATATGATTTATTTACAACCAATACTGGCTTGCTGAATTTGTTACAGAGCATGTATCACATCAGGTCATAACCGCCTCTTCCATATTCTTTGACATACTTTTACAACCCAAAAACGTTACAGAAAACTAAACAAATAATAAACAAACAAGAAAAATATCATTAATTGCTAAAAATTTATTAAAAAAATCATTGTTTTTTTATCTTAAAAAACACAAAGAGACATCTGTTGAAGTACCGTTTAATACTAAAAGAGTATACTCAGTAGGTTTAAATCATCTTCCCTCCTGTATTTTTTAGAATTAGATTAAAGAAATGGAATATATGTATCAACCCGCCAGCTCAGGCATTCGACTGTTCACAGATTTAGTCGGAAAAAAAATCAGTCCCAGTCCTCACTGGTATTCTGCACAGAATCGCACTAAGTTTGCTTTGCGTAGCGCTCTGATGCCAATATCGACGCTAAAATTATTAAACCAGATAGTTAATACACCGTTTTATCTGGATATTTTGAAGAAACAACCTTGTTTGCCTTCTAAGCTACATCGCCCTTACCTGAGTATTAACTTCAACAAAGGGCAAACGTTGCGCGCAATAAATGAACACTATCAGTTGTTATTTACCGGGCTAAATAAGTCTATTATTAATAAAATATTTTGTTCCAATGCATATCCATTAGCAGTTATCAATGGTAAGAGTGGAACTTATACTATTTTTATAGATTCCATGGACTGTTTCAACAAAGAGGGTGAGCTTACCTTATTTATTGGGACAGAAGATAATAAAACTCTGGCAAGATGTGCCTTTACACTACTGACTGTTGCTGGTAAAAAAACACTATTTATTGGTGGGCTACAAGGTTCTAAAGAAGATACAACCCTTGAAATTATCCGCAATGCCACGAAAGATTGTTATGGATTATTTCCAAAACGCTTACTGCTTGAATCTGTTTGCCGTTTTGCTGCTCACTTTGGTTGTCAGCAAATTCTAGCTGCCAGCAATGATACACACATCTATAAAAGCCTGCGCTATTGGCATAAAAAGAAAGACAAATTAGTTGCTGATTACGACTCTTTCTGGGAATCATTAGGTGGAGCAAAGGGAAAAAATAAAGATTTCCACTTACCATTAGCCATTGAAAGAAAATCTCTTGAAGATATCGCCAGTAAGAAGCGAGCTGAATATCGTCGCCGTTATCAATTACTGGATGAGCTGGATAATGGGATGCAGGATTCTCTGCCTTCAAATTAAATTAGAATCAGGCCGCCACCCAGTGTGGCATAGCCTGGTTTTTGAAATGGCTTCTACCTTGGTTTAACCATCTGCCATTCAAGATGGCTTTTAACCGCAGGCCATTCACCATGAATAATGCTGTAAACACAAGTATCCCTGATACTGCTATCTTTAGATAAAGTATGACTCCGCAAAATTCCATCAAGTTTCGCACCCAGCCGTTCTATCGCTTTCCGGCTCTGATGATTAAGAAAATGAGTACGAAATTCTACGGCGATACAACCCAATTCTTCAAAAGCATATTTCAATAGCAGATACTTCGCTTCTGTATTGATATGTGTCCGCTGGACATAACGCGCATACCAGGTAGAACCAATTTCCACCCGGCGGGCATGAGAATCAATATTCATATAAGTGGTCATTCCAACGGCTTTGCCTGTCCGGTGGTCAACAACAGCAAAAGGCAGCATGGTGCCTCTCTCATATAAAAATAAGCGGCGATCAATATCTTTGCTCAGATCAGCTGGTGAAGGAATATTGGTGTACCACAATCTATGTAGCTCACCCTCTTCAATTGCCCGTACAAATTCATCATGCCGCTGGTGCGTCAAAGGTTCAAGAATAACCCCTTTCCCTTCCAGAGTTACCCATTCAGTCATCTGTTTCTTCATAATAATCGTTGGCGTTAATAAATAAGTTAAGAATAGAAGACATCACCCTATCCTCCCACCCCTTGGGTTATCAACTTTATAACTGTGCGAGATTTTATGATACACATCACATTCGTTTAACATTTTTTTCCCAATTAACCTCATTCCGTCTAGATTTGAACCTCCATCTCATCCGACCACCTGATGTTTTCTCCTCGTGGTTTCGGACACAATAACAATAATCTGGTTATGATTGACAAACACCCGACGGAGATTGCAATGAGCCACTATCCTCACCTATTCACCCCTTTAGACCTGGGGTTCACCACACTAAAAAACCGCATTCTGATGGGATCAATGCACACCGGATTAGAAGAACATCCCGATCGCGCCCAGAGACTTGCCCGCTTTTATGCTGAACGGGCAGCCGGAGGCGTAGCATTGATTGTCACAGGCGGTATTTCCCCAAATAAACAAGGTGTTATAGGAAAAGGCGCAGCATTTCTGGTAGATGAAAAAGACCTTATCCATCATAAAGTTATCACAGACGCAGTTCATCAGGCGGGTGGAAAAATTGCAATGCAAATCCTGCACACCGGCCGTTACAGCTATCAGCCGAATCTTGTCGCCCCTACTGCCATTCAGGCGCCGATTAACCCATTTATGCCCCGTGAAATGACAGAAGAAGACATTCAGCAAACCATTGCTGACTTCGCTCACTGTGCGCAACTGGCACAGCAAGCAGGTTATGATGGTGTGGAAATCATGGGCTCTGAGGGTTATCTGATTAACCAATTTCTGACTACCCGCACCAACCACCGCCAGGATCAATGGGGTGGAAGTTTTGAAAATCGAATGCGCTTTGCCGTGGAGATTGTCAAAGCTGTCCGTCGAGCAACCGGACGGAAATTTATTCTGATTTACCGGCTTTCAATGCTGGATTTAGTCGAAGAGGGTTCTGATTGGCAGGAAATCGAGCAATTAGCCGTCGCCATTGAACAAGCGGGAACATCTATTATCAATACGGGTATCGGCTGGCATGAGGCACGAATTCCAACTATTGCCACTATGGTTCCCCGCGCCGGATTTAGTTGGGTAACCCAAAAGCTGATGGGAAAAGTTTCAATCCCATTGATCACAACAAACAGGATTAATGATCCAGAAATTGCAGAACAAGCGCTGGCACAAGGTTGTGCGGATATGGTTTCTATGGCGCGGCCTTTTCTGGCGGACGCTGAATTCGTTCTGAAAGCCCAACAAGGACGAGCTGATGAGATAAACACCTGTATTGGCTGTAATCAGGCATGTTTGGATCAGATTTTTGTCGGTGAAATAGCCTCTTGCCTGGTTAATCCCCGTGCTTGTCACGAAACAGAAATGACAGCCGAACCGGTTACCCTGCCTAAAAAACTGGCTGTTGTCGGTGCAGGGCCTGCTGGATTGTCATTTGCCGTGACGGCTGCCAGCCGTGGTCATCACGTCACTCTGTTTGAACGTAATGGGCAGATTGGCGGGCAATTCAATATTGCCAAACAGATCCCCGGTAAAGAAGAGTTTCATGAAACATTACGTTATTTTCAGCGTCAATTAGAAATCCATCATGTTGATGTGCGGTTGAACCAAACCGCAACGACAGAAATACTCTCCGATTTCGATGAAGTGATCATCGCCAGTGGCATTATGCCCCGCCAACTCACTATTGATGGTATTCATCACGAAAAAGTACTGAGTTACTTAGATGTACTCAGGGATAAGAAAAATGTCGGTCAGCGTGTGGCTATCATTGGCGCAGGTGGAATTGGTTTTGATACCGCAGAATATCTGAGTCAACCAGAAAAGAGTACCAGCCTTGATCGTACCGCTTTCAGCGAAGAGTGGGGCATTGACCAGAATCTGACACATCGTGGTGGTTTATCGCCTGAAGGCCCGAAGCCAGAACCCTCCCCCCGAAAAATTTATCTGTTACAACGTAAACCGACCAAAGTGGGTGAAGGATTAGGTAAAACAACAGGTTGGGTACACAGAACTAGTCTGCATATGCGTGGCGTGAAAATGCTCAACAATATGCAATATCTGAAAATAGATGATCAGGGATTACATATCAGCTGTAATGGGGAACAGAGCTGTCTTGCCGTGGATAACGTCGTTATTTGTGCCGGACAAGAGCCGCTGAAAGAATTGTATCAGCCGTTACAACAAGCGGGAAAAACCGTGCATCTTATTGGTGGCGCAGATGTTGCTGCTGAACTGGATGCCCGACGGGCTATCAATCAGGGCACCCGATTGGGGCTTAAAATCTGACAATAATAAGTAATGGCAGTCACAAGTAGACCGTAAAGATGCAGTAAACGCTTAAACCGCGCCATTCCTGGCGCGGACGTTTTATTCTTCTTACCTATTACTACCTTTTTAACTTCAACTGTAAAACCTCAGTCAATCAATTACGCCGAGTTAGCTGATCCGATGCCAGACGGTCATCCTCAGCCTGACAAACCGCGGCGGTGAACAATACATCGGTAGAAGAATTCAAGCTAGTTTCTGCCGAATCCTGCAATACACCGATAACCAAACCTACTGCCACAACCTGCATAGCAATTTCATTGGAAATACCGAACATACTACAGGCCAGAGGGATCAACAGTAAGGAACCGCCCGCTATACCAGAAGAACCACATGCACAAATGGCAGAAACCACGCTTAACAACAATGCCGTAGGCAAGTCAACAGGTATCCCAAGCGTATTTACCGCAGCCAAAGTCAACACCGGGACAGTCACCGCAGCGCCCTCCATATTGATCGTTGCCCCCAACGGGATGGAAACCGAATAAGTATCTTCATGCAGATTCATACGGCGGCACATAGCCATATTCACCGGAATATTCGCAGCCGAACTACGGGTGAAAAATGCTGTCACACCACTTTCACGCAAGCAAGCAAATACCAGTGGATAAGGGTTACGACGAATTTTCCAGTAAACGATCAGCGGGTTTACAACGAATGCAATAACCAGCATGCAACCCAGTAACACAACCAGCAGTTGGGCATATCCCAGCAAAGTATTAAAACCGGTTTCTGCGATAGTTGAAGACACCAGGCCGAAGATACCAACAGGCGCACAACGGATGACTACCCGAACAACCTGAGTAACCGCTTCTGACATATCATGAATCAGAGACTTAGTTGAATCTTTCGCGTGACGCAGTACGATACCCAAACCAATCGCCCAGGCAAGAATACCGACATAATTACCATTCAGTAACGCATTCACCGGATTATCGACAACATTAACCAATATCCCTTTCATCACCTCCATAATGTTTTCAGGAGGAGACATCTGAGCATTATTTACAACCAGCACCAGTTGTGACGGAAACATAGAGCTACCGACCACGGCAACTAAAGCGGCGGAAAAAGTACCCAGAATATAGAGAACAAGAATTGGACGTATATTGGTTTTCTGGCCTTCTTTATGGTTAGCAATAGAAGACATAACCAAAACCCATACTAATACCGGGGCTATCGCTTTCAAGGCACCAACGAACAACGTGCCAAGCAAACTGACTGATTTAGCAGCCGAAGGCACCAACCACGCTAACAGTATTCCTGCAATTAAACCGACCAAAATTTGTTTAACCAGGCTCCCTTGTGCAATGTAATGCACGAAGCCACGCTTTTGTTTTTCCATAACTGACCCATTTTATTAACTGTTCTACTAAACTTGTATGTTCTGTGTTTGCTGCCTCAGTATAGGGAAACCAAGAAGGGTGAAAAGCAGAAACAGTTAAAATATACAACCCTGCCAGCACTTATTAACAATACATTCACATTTGTGTGATCAAAACAGCAATTTACACATTTACAAAGCACAATTATTTGTTTTTATGTTTAACCATTTTTCAGTAACTTAAGACCAGAAAAAACCCTATATTCCTGTTCAGGAAAATAAGGTTATCTGTTAAAAAATAGTTACCTGATTACTGGATCTCTTTAGCTTTAGACTTATTTAACCAAACATTAATAATCATTGTTATTGTTAAAATACTCGCAATAGTTCCCAGAGAAACACCCATAGGAATATGATAAACATCCATTAACAGCATCTTAATACCGATAAATACCAGAATGACTGATAAACCATATTTCAGCATTGTGAATTTCTCTGCTACACCTGCCAGCAGGAAATACATTGCACGTAATCCTAAAATAGCGAAAAGATTAGAGGTCAAAACAATAAAAGGATCTGTTGTTACTGCAAAAATAGCTGGAATACTGTCTACAGCAAAAATAACGTCGCTGATTTCAACCATAATCAAAACCAGGATCAATGGCGTCGCATATAACAAACCATTTTCTTTAACAAAGAAACGCTCTCCGTGCAGATTATCCGTCATACGAATATGCGATCTTAACCAACGAACAAAAGGTTTATCACCTACCGGAGCATTATCCTCTTTTGCCAACGCCATCTTAACGCCGGTAACCAGCAGAAAGATGCCAAACAGATAGAGTATCCAACTGAATTGAGAAACCAGCCAGCTCCCTGCAAAGATCATCACAGTACGCAGCACAATTGCGCCTAAGACACCGTAAATAAGCACCCGGCGTTGCAAATTTGCCGGAATGGCAAAATAACTGAACAGCATCAGCCAGACAAATACGTTATCAACAGCAAGTGCTTTTTCAAGTAAATAACCCGTAAGAAAAGCCATTGCCTGACTATTGGCAACAGCTTCCCCTACAGTTTCTCTGAAATACCACCATAATCCTAATGCAAATAAGAGCGACAAACTTACCCAAATTACGCTCCAGACAGCAGCTTGACGAAATGACATTGTCTGCTCTTTCTTACGCCCTTGTAAGAGCAGATCCAGCAACAGCATAATCGTAATTAAAACGGCAAAACTTCCCCATAAAACAGGACTACCCACTGAGTTCATTTTCTTTCTCTACATAAACAAAAACGGCTGAAATCTCAGAAGACGCCAGCCGTTGCTATATCTCTTCCCCACGCAATGGAGATGAATGTATTGCAAGCAACCCTCGCCTTCTGGCAAGGTCTCACTTACAACACAGAAAATGTACCACCAGGTATCAGTTCAAGGTTGCCCGGCTACCGGATGCTATTGCATCGTAATGACGATAAACCGGCAAGGAAGTTACTCCCCTTTGCTGTGGTGAAAAGTAAATCAAATCCACGCAAGAATCAATCTATACCCAATAGATTTCAAGTTGCAGCGCGGCGGCAAGTGAACGCATCCCCAGGAGCATAGATAACTATGTGACTGGGGTAAGTGAACGCAGCCAACAAAGCAGCAACTTGAAAGATGAAGGGTATATCACTGAGAAAATATTGACTCATTAGCAGAATGCGCCAATAACCGATAAGCCGCAAAGAAAATAGTTAAGATAATGAAAAAATAGCAATTAATTTAAATAAAAAATCTAATAAACTAATCTGATTAAATCAATTTATTATTCCATTTCAATCAATGTTCAATTGATCACCAAAATTTTCTGTTTAGTCACCCTTGATTTTGTTACAGTGTCGCAGGCCGCGCCATTTACCTCTTTCAACGGATTGAAAAGGCGTTATAACCGGCCAAATAACTAAAACAGGATACAGTTTAATCAGTTTAGCCCCGTGCTTTCAGGATGAACGAACAAAGGCATTTTAGGAACACCTGATGGAAATAGTAAAAGAACTTATATATGCACTTTGGCACCAGGATTATGAAACTCTGGCCAATCCATCCCTACTATGGGCCATTTATATCATGCTATTCTTGATCCTCTTTCTTGAAAATGGCTTGCTTCCCGCTGCATTTTTACCAGGAGACAGCTTGCTTATATTGGTTGGCGTATTAATTGCCAAAGGTGCAATGAGTTTCCCTGTAACGCTCGTTATATTGACCACCGGAGCAAGCTTAGGTTGCTGGGTCGGTTATCTTCAGGGGAAATGGTTAGGAAATACCAGGATAGTACAAGGTTGGCTCTCCCACCTCCCAACTCATTATCATCAGAGAGCTTACAATCTTTTTCACCGCCACGGCCTGTCTGCTTTACTTATCGGTCGTTTCCTCGCCTTTATAAGAACCCTGCTACCAACACTTGCGGGCCTGACAGGTCTGCAAAATAGTCGTTTCCAGTTTTTTAACTGGCTCAGTGGTTTCCTGTGGGTCGTTATCCTGACCTCTTTGGGCTATGCACTCGGTAAAACCCCCATTTTCCGTCAGTATGAAGATCTGGTTATGAATTTCCTGATATTACTGCCACTTGCTTTACTAATTATTGGTTTTAGCGGTAGTTTGTTAGTTGTATTACGTAAAAAAACGTGCCAATCCCCACAAAAGAAGTAGTTCCTTCTGAAAATCTCTTAAATCCCCCTCTGTCGCAGACAAAAGTATTGTTTGCGGCAGAATAGTGAAATAACGCTAATGTTTTTCATTCACCTTCCAAAATATAAGCTATATTTAAGGATAGTCTTTTCCAGCATCTGGAAAATCGACTAACTAAGTCAAATATACACACCTACATAAGGAGTAATTTACATGGTACAGAACAAAACCGCTGAAGACTTACGCATTGAATTAAAATCCCTCTCGAAAACACTGGAGGAAGTGATCAAAAATTCCGGTGATAAATCCGATGTCGAACTGGAAAAAATTCGCGGCAAAATAGAAGCCGTACTCCAAGAAACTCGCATGAAACTTGGTACTGTCAGTGACAAAGTCGTCATGCAAACAAAAGAGATGGCACGTCATGTTGATGACTACGTTCACAACAAACCGTGGACAAGTATTGGCATTGGTGCCGCCGTGGCTGTCGTATTAGGTGTATTGTTGGCTAAACGCTAATATGAACCACCCATCCAAATCTCAAGGCCCCGGTAAAGGGGTCCTTGATTCTCTTCAACGCATTGCCACCATCATTATCGGGATGGTAGAAACCCGCTTACAATTGATCGTTGTCGAATTGGAAAAGGAAAAGGCAACGCTGATACAACTGATATTAATGATCGGTCTGACATTGCTGTTTACCGCTTTTGGCTTGATGTGCCTGCTTGCTCTGATTTTTTGGGCTGTCGATCCAGCCTGGCGTCTTACTGCATTAGCCGTCACCACAGGTATTTTGCTAACCCTGGCGCTCATTGGCCTGATATGGACTATCAGGAAATCCCGTAATTCAACATTACTTAACGCAACCCGCGAGCAATTAAAGATTGATAGAGAGATGCTGGAGGATCACAGTAATGAGTAAACAGAGCCAAAAAAGAAAACTGAAAAAACAGCAATTACTCAAAAGTATCCTGTTACAACGGCTGCTACTTTCTAACGATACTCAGCACTGGCGAAATATCACCGAGCCTTATGACAAAGGCTGGCAAAAGCTTTTGTCATTAAAACCTTATCTGCTACTCGGAGCCAGTACCATCTCTCTATATGGTCTTCGTCATCCAGTGAAATTCTATCGCTGGACCCGCCGAATCATTGGTGCATCGAAGATACTGAAAAGGAAGAAGTAATAATTCTTCATAATATATCTTATTGATTATCAACCACATTACTTACATTCAAAAACTTTGTATAAAATTGTTAATAATCCTTGCTTACAACTAAGCTCTCCTCTCTTTAATATACATTCCATTCGTTAATGATTAGCAAATTGTGCTATTTCAAGTTAGTACCGACTAATCATCACTATTTTACCTGCATCCCTGGAGTTATTAATGAAAAAATTTGAAGATAGAACCTTGCTATTAGCCCGTATTTTAATGTCAATCCTGTTTATCGTTGCAGGTTATGGAAAATTAGGCGATGCCTATGTTGGCACTCAACAATATATGGAAGCGATGAGGATTCCTGGCTTTTTACTACCACTGACTATCTTACTTGAACTGGGTGGCGGCCTGGCTGTTCTGTTCGGTTTTTTAACCCGTACAACAGCACTATTTACCTTTAGTTTCTGTATTCTGACTGCCTTGCTTTTCCACAGCAATTTTGCTGAAGGCATGAACCAAACTATGTTTTTAAAAAACCTGACTATCGGCGGTGGCTACCTGTTACTGGCTATCATCGGTCCAGGTAAATTCAGTATTGACCGCTTGATGAATAAAAACTGGTAATATACTGTTTTCTGAATCTGAGAAATAACAGTTTTAGGTAAAGAGTAAAACCATCAAATTCCCGCTTTGCTCAACTATCCTATCAGATAACAATCTCATATTAAGTTTCAAGATAAATAGCTGACCGGAAAATCTAGCACATTTTTCGGTTTGCTTTATTTAATCAATAGAGCCAACCTTTATTAAAGTATCGTAGCTCCGATAAAACATTATATATTTCGCAAAAATATTAATGACAACAATAAAAACCTCGATCAATTCATATAATTGCAAAATATATTTACATAAAAACTCATCACCAATGACTTTATACATTTTTCACCCTTTAATATTAGCCAGATAAAAACTTTATTTATCTTATAGTTAACGACGTAAAAGCAGTTTAATATACAGGACATATAATATAAAATTAATTCAGAACTTAGCAATAATCAAGTTAAACAATAACATTAAAATTTCAATGCATTTTTCAAAAAATACATTTAAATAAAAACATACTTTCAACTGGAGTTAAATTCATTAATTAAAACATCCAAAAACACATATTTAACATTATTAATAGATAAATAAAATAATATCATTCTGGCCTGACAAGAATATTCTCACAGTAGATAACAAAGCCGGAAAATCATGGCAGATTTTTCCGGCTTTTTCATCTATCTTAGCGGTTAGCAAACAATTTAGGGATTTCCCGCAAACACCAAGATTTAGCTTCACCCATACTGTCTCGTCGCCATGCCATAATGACATTTGTCTCGTGGCTGTATTCAGAGCTAATCACCCGTAAACGACCAGCCGAAATATCTTGTTCCACCATAGGATAAGGCATCGTGGCAACCCCTAACCCAGCCAAAAGAGCCCGACGTTTATCTTCCAGCGAACTCACCGTTAAACGCTGTTGCTTATCTAATAACTGAACCGTCAATACCGGGCGCTCCCTTGCTGTATCTGCCACAGCAATACCACGGTACTTCACCCTCGTTACATCAGACAAAGGCTCCGGTTCTTGATGAATAGGATGATCAGGGCTGGCAACATAGACATTGGTAATGCTGTAAAGCTGACGTGAATTCACTTCTGCCGATGCACGGAAATGCATATCTGGCGCAATAACAATATCCGCCCGACCCGTTTCCAACCGCTCCCATGCACCAGCCAAGACCTCAGTCAATAAAGAGAGCTGGGTATTCGATTTCTGAGCAAGTTTGACCACCAATGGGAACAATGAAGCAGCAGGGGCCAATGCCTCACAAACGATTGTCAGGTGAGTTTCCCAACCCCGCGCTAATGCCTCTGCATCAGCGGTTAATTTATCCGCAGCTTCAAGCAATTGACGTCCACGCTCAAGCAACATACGGCCAACATTGGTGAACTTAGTCCTATGACCCGAACGGTCAAACAGCACCACATCTAGCTCCTCTTCCAGCTTTTGCATCGTATAGCTAAGTGCAGAAGGAACACGGCCAAGCTCATCAGCTGCCGCAGCAAAACTTCCCCGCCGGTCAATCGCATCCATGACCCGTAGAGATTCCAGTGTAAGCGCTCGTTCTTTGCTCATATTTTTCTCAATCAGGAAATTTGAATATGGTGACCAGATTAACTGGCTAACATTTCGCCGTCCAGATAATTACTATCTTTAGTGTGTGTTTTTTGAAGGTAACTGCCATCATGATTATAAATAGAACAGCAAAGCAATGTGGAAAAGCAGACTATGGTTGGCTACAGGCCCGTTATACATTTTCATTTGGTCACTATTTTGATCCAAAGTTTTTAGGTTATGGCGCTCTGCGTGTACTGAATCAGGAAGTTATCGCACCAAAAGCCGCTTTCCAGCCTAAATCTTATCCACATGTGGATATACTAAACATTATTCTGCGAGGTGAAGCAGAATATCGTGACAGTGAAGGCAATCATGTCAGAGCCTGCAAGGGAGAATGTTTACTGTTTTCTACCCGTCAAGGCATCAGCTACAGTGAACATAATATCAGTGCGAATAAGCCACTGACCCGCTTACAACTTTGGCTAAATGCCTTCCCTCAGCAGGAAAGCTTACCGCTGCAACGGATGGCGTTACCAGAACAACCATTGACTATGCTTGCCTCTCCAACCGCAGAAGATGGCAGTATGCAATTACGCCAGCAAGTGTGGATAAATCATATTTCTCTTAATAAGAGCCAGTCTCACCATCTGCAATTGAAAGGAAAAAATGCTTATCTGCAATCCTTGAACGGCAATATAAAAATAAAAGGCAATTCGAAGGATAACGCTTTGATTAAATGTGGAGATGGCGCTTTTATTCATGAAGAAAATTATCTGGTTTTAAAAGCAGATACTGAGTTCCAGGGGTTGTTGATTGATCTGGCCGCCTGAGAAAGAGAAAACCCCATCAAGGCTAAACCTGATGGGGCTAAATTGGTGAAGTTGACCGATAAGCCGGGTTCTGTCGTGGACAATCATTCATCTAGGCCAGCACTTGCGCACTGGCTCAAGCAGCCTACCCGGGTTCGATACGGGCCGTACCTAGTGAACCCCTATTTGGCCTTGCTCCGGGTGGAGTTTACCGTGCCACGGACTGTTACCAGCCGCGCGGTGCGCTCTTACCGCACCCTTTCACCCTTACCTGATCCTGCATAAGCAGGCCATCGGCGGTTTGCTCTCTGTTGCACTGGTCGTGGGCTTTCACCCCCCAGACGTTATCTGGCACCCTGCCCTGTGGAGCCCGGACTTTCCTCTCCCCTACCTATCGTCCAAAAGGACAATGATAAAGCAGCGACTGTCTAGTCAACTCCGCGGCGGATTATAAGAGGTTTAACAAACGATGTATAGGCGTTTACTCATTATCTGCCTTGTTTATCAACAATGGTTGTTACTCTTCACGCTCTCCCAAAGCATGGCGATAAAGCGCATTTTTCTTCACACCATGGATCTCTGCCGCCAGAGCAGCCGCTTTTTTCAACGGCAACTCTTGCTGAAGGAGCGCCAACGTTCTTAATGCCTCTGGCGGTAAAGCATCGTTATCCGGTTTTTTATAACCTTCAACGATCAATACCATTTCACCACGGCGACGGGTTTCATCTTCCTTAACCCATGCCAGAAGTTCACCTGCCGGCATCCCCTGAATTGATTCCCAGGTTTTTGTTAATTCCCGAGCCAGAACGACGTAACGTTCAGTTCCCCACACGTCAACCATATCTTCTAAACTATCGATTAGGCGATGAGTGGATTCATAAAAAATTAACGTCCGCGGCTCCTGCTCTAAAGCCCGTAAGGTATCTTTCCGGCTTTTACTCTTAGCCGGCAAAAACCCTTCGTAACAGAAACGATCTGATGGCAGGCCAGCAGCAGACAATGCGGTTATAGCCGCACAAGGCCCAGGCAGAGGGACAACATGAATACCGGCTTCACGGCAACGGCGAACCACATGATAACCAGGATCATTAATCAGTGGCGTTCCCGCGTCAGAGACTAATGCAATACTCTGCCCCTGCTGGAGTTTCGTAATTAATTGATCTGCCTTCTGCTGTTCATTATGATCATGAAGTGCGAACATGCGCGCATTAATGGCAAAATGTTGAAGCAACAAGCCGGTATGTCGCGTATCTTCGGCCGCAATCAGATCGACATGCTCAAGAACTTCAAGCGCACGCTGAGTGATATCACCCAGGTTTCCAATGGGGGTTGGCACAACATATAGCGTGGATGTCGTAACCACTGCTCGATTGGGTTGATTCATTGTTTCATCCGAATGACCGATTTAAAATTGAGCATCTTTGAAAAAAACATCGCTGGATACAGTATGCTTTCCTCAATTTTTGTGCGTATCAAAACTGGTTTAGTCTGTTCAGCTATGCTGGCAGTTATGATCATCGCAGGGTGTTCCATACCTGACCAACAGGGACAACAACTTTTGCAAACTCAGGATAAAGTCAGTACAGAAATCGCCCGTTATCAATCCATCATTGATGCCGCTAATGGCGAACCTTCTCTGGATGTCATCCGTGCTTATATCGCTCAGGAGCCACTTCTGAAAGACAATGCCGCTCATCAAAAAAATATTGATGATACCTGGCAAATGCTGACCCGTCTTTCACCACAAAATCGCAGTGAATTGGTCATCAACGCTGATGAAAATATTCTGCAAGGCTGGCTGGACTTACTCAGTACCTATCAGGATAACAAACAGGACTCTGACAAACTACAAGCAGCTGTCCGTGACTGGAAAATTCGTTATCCACAAAACCCCGCTGCGCAGTCACTCCCAGCCCAGCTACAACCAGCCGCTATCCAGTCGCAAGGCACTGACATCCATATTGCGCTGTTCCTGCCATTAAGCGGTCAGGCAAAAGTATTCGGCGAAGCAATCCGTCAGGGTTTTCTTGATGCTCAGGCTGGTTTACCAACCCTACTACTGCCAACAGAAAACCCAGCAAATTTATCTACAGCAATCAACGATAATACGTCAGATGCAGTGGTCTCTGCCGATGCCCTGCCAAATGCAGAGATTCCCGTTGAATCAACAACACCAGCCGCTCAGTCAACGCCGGTTATAGCCAATGTGCCGGTTAACACACAACAGGTCAAAATCTATGATACGGCAAGCCAACCACTGGAAAATTTATTGATTCAGGCTGAACAGGATGGCGTGAATTTAGTTGTCGGGCCGTTACTGAAACCAGATGTGGTTAAACTGGTTCAGATGAATACTTCATTAAACATGCTGGTGCTGAACGAGTTAGATAATGCACAGCCCCGGCCCAATGTCTGTTATTTCTCTTTATCACCAGAAGATGAAGCGAAAAATGCCGCGGAGCATATTTGGCAGCAACAGAAACAGAATCCTCTGATTCTCGTTCCCCGAGGTACTTTTGGTGACCGGATTGCCAAGGCATTTGCACAAGAATGGCAAAAACAAGGTGGGCATACCGTTCTGCAACAAACCTTTGGCTCTTCCACCGAACTGAAACAGTTAATTAATAGAGGTACAGGTATTCGCCTGACCGGAACAGCCATTAATGCAACAAACAATCAACCTGTATCAACCACTATTGGTGATCTGGAAATTCCCCAGATAAATACAGATGTCGTTCCGACTTCTGCCAGCAGCTCAGTGGACGCGGTTTATATTGTTTCCACTTTAGATGAATTGACTCTGATTAAACCAATGATTGATATGGCAATCAGCTCCCGTAATAAACCAGCCCTTTATGCAAGTTCCCGCAGTAATCAGGCGGGTGCCGGTCCTGATTTCCGTCTGGAAATGGAAGGAATGCAATTCAGCGATATTCCATTAATCGCTGGTGCTAACTTGCCACTGATGCAACAAGCAGCTGGTAAATTTGCCAATGATTACTCTTTGATGCGCCTTTACGCTATGGGTATTGATGCCTGGTCATTAGCAAATCAGTTCAGTCAGGTTCAACTTCAAAGTGATTTCCATCTCAATGGTGCTTCAGGGATGTTGTCTGTTCAGGATAATTGCGCGATTTTCAGGCAACTCTCCTGGATGCAATATCGTCAGGGACAAATCACTGCCATTTAATTAAGCATTAATTGCCGCTTGTCACTAAGCGGCAATTAAATTCAAATAACTCTTTTCAGGATGAAAATAAAAAAACCAACAAGTTATTTGCTGGGACGTAACTATGAAACACAGGCAAAGTTGTTTTTACAAAAACAGGGGCTAACTTTTATCGCGGCGAATGTGAAAGTGCGTGGCGGTGAAATTGACCTGATTATGAAAGACAAACAGACCTGGGTTTTTATTGAAGTCCGTTTTCGCAAACAAGAGCAATATGGTGATGCACTGGCGACAGTGACCCGTAGCAAGCGTAAAAAATTATTACACGCTGCCGCAGTATGGCTGTTTCAACGAGGTGAATGTTTTGAAACCACTTCTTGTCGCTTTGATATTTGTGCTATTACTGGTCAACAATTTGTATGGTTGCCAAATGCTTTCAATCAAAATGAGTTCGCTCACTAAAATGATACTAGGTAGGTTATAAACGTGCTGGATAGAATTAAAGTCTGTTTTACAGAAAGTATTCAAACTCAGATTGCAGCCGCAGAGGCATTACCTGATGCTATCTCCCGGGCTGCAATAATGATGGTTCAGTCATTGCTGAATGGTAACAAAATCCTTTGCTGTGGTAATGGCGGCTCTGCTGCCACTGCCCAGCGGTTTGCTGCCAATATGATCAACCGGTTTGAAACTGAACGCCCGAGTCTGCCAGCATTATCACTTAACGCAGACAATGTGGTAATAACAGCGATTTCAAGCAGTAAACAACATGATGAAATTTACGCTAAACAGGTACGGGCATTAGGTCAACCAGGCGATGCGTTATTGGCTATTTCCACTCATGGAAATAGCCGAGATATTATTAAAGCCGTTGAAGCGGCTGTAACCCGCGATATGACGATTGTCGCCCTTACCGGCTATGATGGCGGTGAACTTGCTGGCTTGTTAGGGCCACAAGATGTGGAGATTCGTATTCCATCTCATCGCAGCACCCGAATTCAGGAAGTGCATATGCTGACAGTTAACTGCCTATGTGACTTAATCGATAATACACTTTTTCCCCATCAGGATGACTAAGGAGCCAATAATGCGATTTCTCTCCCTATTAGCTACGGTTTGTGCCGTAGTCATGTTACAAGGATGTATTGGTGCAGCAGTGGTAGGTTCTGCCGCTGTAGCAACTAAAACCGCAACCGATCCCCGTACTATTGGTCAACAGGTTGACGATGGTACGCTGGAAGCACGTGTCAGTAATGCACTTAACAAAGATAAGCAGATCAAAGAGCGTATCCGTGTTATTACCACTGCCTATCAAGGGAAAGTTTTGCTGACAGGCCAAAGCCCGGATTCAAGCCTTTCAGACCGAGCAAAACAGATAGCGTCGCGGGTTGATGGTGCTCATGTTGTGTACAATGAAATTCGTCAGGGGAAACCTGTTGAATTAAGTACGGCTTCTAAAGATACCTGGGTTACCACTAAAGTACGCTCAAAAATTCTGGCCAGTGATTCTGTTAAGTCTTCCAACATAAAAGTCGTTACAGAAAACGGTGAGGTCTTTTTGCTGGGCATTCTGACTAAACAAGAAGGTAACGCCGCAGCGAAAATTGCCAGTGAAACGGATGGTGTTAAGCGGGTAACAACCGCGTTTACTTATCTGAATTAAGCATATTACTGAGGGGGGATAGCACCAAAAATCTACCCTGGATATATTAAGCCGCGTCATTCTTTGACGCGGGCGCTTTTCTTTTTTACTATCCGACGTCAAATATACAACGTAAAACTGGGTAACCTGCCATTACTTCCCTCAATTATTTTTCAATAACTCGTTTTTCTTAAGATAATTCACCCCGCCCAACAACCGCATTTGTCGCAAAATCCATTGTTGACGCTGTAAAACATACGCCGAAGGTGCGTTAACTTTATAACGGTGCGGGTTAGGCAATACAGCAGCGAGTAAAGCAGCTTCTGATGCAGTCAATTTACTGGCTGATTTATGAAAATAGTGTCTGGATGCCTCTTCAACACCAAAAATACCATCACCAAATTCTACAATATTAAGATAAACCGTCAGAATTCGGCTTTTTGACCATGCCAATTCAATGGCAAAGGTCATTCCAGCTTCCAAGCCTTTTCTTAACCAACTACGTCCATCCCACAAAAATAAATTTTTGGCCGTTTGCTGAGAAATCGTTGAAGCGCCCCTCAACCTGCCAGAGTTATTTTGATTATGCTCAAGGGCATTTTCAATAGCATCAAAGTCAAATCCCCAATGCTGTGGAAATTTCTGATCTTCAGCAGCAATAACAGCCAATGCGATATTTGGCGATATTTGCTCATGCCCTACCCAGTCAGAACGAGAAACATAAGAAAAATTAACCGATAACCAAGCGTTAATTTGGCGCTCAACCATAATCATAGAAAATGGCACTGGCAAAAAAGAAAATGCAACAACAGAAACTATCCATAAGATAATAACTGAGATTACGATTTTTTTAAGCCAGCGCCATAAAAATTGCAAAGGATTCCTCATCCAGTTACTCAGTCATTTCCAATACTTTTCTGACAAGTTTATCAATTCCCTCCTCAGCCTGAGAAATAGATTCAGCAAGCATGTAAGCTGGAGTTGTAACAATTTTGTTTTCCAAATCAACAACAATATCATTTACCTGGCAAACTATATGAACGCCTCCCATTGCCTCCACTTGAGCAGCCGTTTCAGGATCATTGCCAATAGTTAGTTTCACCGGTGTATTAAGTAGTTTTGGCAACATAACCGGTGCAATACACATAAATCCCATTGGTTTATGTTGTTTATGCATAGCCTTCACTAAACTTAATAAATCTTTATTTATTTCGCAGTCAATTGTCTTAACAGCAAAGTCACATAAATTCTTTGCAACACCAAATCCCCCAGGAATTATCAGGGCATCAAACTCATCTGCATTTGCTTGTGACAAAGACTTGATTTTTCCCCTTGAAATACGGGCTGACTCCTGCAAAACGTTGCGTTCTTCGCCGGTTTCTTCACCGTTAATATGATTAATAACATGAAGTTGTGGCTCATCAGGCGCCAAAAAGCTCGTTTTAACACCTAAACGATCTAAAGAAAGCATAGTTAATACTGATTCATGAATTTCACTACCATCGAATACACCACATCCACTTAAGACAACCGCAACTGATTTCATAGCTCACTCCATTTGTAGTAGATTATTGCTTAACCCTTTAGGGGGTTAAACACCAATCTTCATCACAGATTTTAATGAATCTTGTAACAAAAAATCTTATCTTTGCTATGTTGGTATTTGTATGATGTACGGAGAATTCCCCATTTACTCGCCGCAACAAAGATGCATCAGAAAGGCGGGTAAAAAGTTTTCCCTGGTGTTGGCGCAGTATTCGCGCACCCCAACCTCGGTTGGGGTTATTTTTTTTCAGCGCCTGCCAACCATTCCCTTAAAATTTCCGTATCGTTTCTCCATTCTTGCTTTAACTCATCAACCCATTCCTGAACATTGTCCCACCATGCAGGTAAATCAGGTGATTGAATCTGTTGAGCCAATTGTTGTAAATGACGTAATCCAACCGACCCCGCCGCACCTTTTATCTTATGTGCTTCCTCGGTGATGCCTTTCTGGTCTTTAGCTGTCATGTTCGACTCCAGCACAGACAGGTATCCCGGCATCATCTTCTCAAACACATTCAGGCTATCGCGAATCAATTGAGGTCCAACCAGCTCGATGTACTGATTAAGCATTTCTGTATCAAGTAAATCTTCATCTTTCATCAATCCTGACTCCTCTTCTTCCGGCTTCATATGATGCACAGACTGTTCTCCCCAGAATTGTTCAATAATGGCAGTTAAGGCATTCACAGACAGCGGTTTACTCAGCACGCCATTCATGCCCGCATCCAGATACTCTTTTTTGTCCTTTAAGACATTTGCGGTCAGCGCAATAAGTGGGGGCAGATCCTTTTTGGCGTATCGCTTACGTAATTCCCGGGAGATGTCTAATCCGGTCATATCAGGCAACTGAATATCAAGCAGTACCAGATCGAACTCCCCTGGCTTGAACACCTCCAGAGCATCCTTACCATTCATCACGACTTCTACGCTGTTACCCAGTTTTTCCAATACTGAACGAGCAACGATCACATTCAGCTCAATATCTTCTACCAGCAAAATATGCAAAGCGGGAAGTGGGCAATCTTCTGTCTCTTCTTTGCATGGCAGGCTCTCTTCCATAGCAGGAGCAATAATAGAGAGTGTAAATCGAGAACCTTGTCCCGGCTCACTTTCCACCAAAATATCGCCTCCCATACTTTGAGCTAAACGTTTGGATACCGCCAGCCCAATACCGGTTCCCGTTGCCGGACAACCGCCATGACTGCCTTTCACCTGATAATACATCGCAAAGATCTTATCTTGTTCATCAAGTGGAATACCAATCCCCGTATCCGTGACTTCAAACAACAAGCGTTCACCCTTTTCATACCAGATTCGAACATTAATCTCGCCTTTTTGAGTAAATTTCACTGCATTGCCAATTAAGTTCCACAGAATTTGGCGCAAGCGGGTACCATCTGTCATGATTCTGGCAGGTAATGGCAGTTCGGGGTCCATCACAAATTTAATCCCTTTCGGCTGCACCAACAGCCCGGAGAGGTTTTCCAGATCGGACATAAAACCGGTAAAATCAATGGGCTGATTATCAAGCTGTACTTTACGCCGCTCAATTTTGTCCATTTCAATAATGTCATTAAAAATATTGCCAAGCGTGATAGCACTGACATGAATCGTTTTCAGATATTTATTTTGTTCAGAGGTCAGTTCAGTATCGAGCAGAATACGACTCAAACCAACAATGCCATTTAAAGGCGTACGAAGCTCATGACTAATCGTTGAGATAAAAGTTGTCTTATCCCTGCTCGCATTCTCCAAAGCGTCCTGATAACGCTTACGCTCCGTTATATCGCGCCCAAACCCCATAAGCCCGTGTCTTTTCCCTACCCGATCATAAAAAGGGACTTTCCGAAGTTCAAAACAGGCTTTTCGGCCATCGGGATAAACCAGCCATTGTTCATAAGTTAAAGCAACATTATGACGGAATACTTTTTCGTCCGTTTTCATCACCTTGCGGGCAACTTCTTTGTCATAAACATCGTTTGGTGTTAGCCCGACAAGTTGTTTCTGGCTTTTACCCGTCAGCAATTCCATCGCCCGGTTACAACCAGAGAACTCATTATCTTCATTACGGTAATAGACCAAATCAGGAGAAGCATCGAGAAAAGACTTCAGTAATACAGATTGCTGTTCCAATTCAATCTGAGTCTGCTCACGGTGCTTCATCTCTTCTTTTAGTTTATCCAACAATATCAGATGCGCCTGTTCAGCTTTTTCTCTTTCTGAGATCTCCTGATTCAGCTTAATAATGTTGTCTTTTAATTGCTGATTAAGTTCCCGATCACGCTGACGCATCACTTCTAATTTTTCAACTAATTTGGATAATCGTTGGCGGGATTCTTCAAGCTGTTCAACCACAACCGAAAGGAAATAGACTGCCCAGGGAGTAATCAACAAACCAAAGAAAATTGAGCGAACTAAATCAATACTTTGTACTCCTCCCTGAAGCAGAAAAGTGACGACCATCTGTACACCCATAGCAAGAACAACTAACGCGGATGCAAGCAGTAATGAGAAGCGAACTAACCCCAATTTCATCATTAAATCAACATAATATTGGGCCAGGCCCCTAAGCAGCTTCATTTCATAAAGACTCCCGTTAAATATGACCAATCCAAATCATACCGTAAAAAGCCCGCTACTTCGTTGAAGGAATACAGAAATTGTTGCTCGGGTAAAATAATAGTATTATTTAACAGTTTTGATTATGACTTCCCAAACAATATTCTGGCTTTTTACCCCTGCCGGTCTTTTCGCACAATCCAAGCATGAATAAATAATCAAATCCATTGACAAAATAAGCATAAAATTCTTTTTCACTCGGTTGATAACCACAAAAAGATAAAACTTTATTCTTATAAAGAAATAAAAATATATATTAATTCTATTTAGTTTATATTTATCGGAATTTAAATCCAACAAACAAACATTTAACAGTATATATAAAACAGATATTACACTAATATTAGTGATATAACTCACATTAAAATCCTAACATGATCTATATCACACAACTTTTATATTAATTTTTTCATTTATGAATCATGCAATTAACTCTATTTTTTGCCTGTATTTATCTTATCCCGGCTATATTTGACCTGATCTGCATTTCTCGTTAACTTGGGAAGTCACTAGAAATCATCCGTCAGATCCTCATCTGAACCATAATTATGCAGTGACATAATACTATTTCCGTACCGCCTGTTCATAGTCAATAGACAGGTGGCGGTTGATTGAGGGCGCAATTCAGACGCCTGTAAAAATATTAATCTCACAAATTTCTGTGAGTTTCTGTGAGAGTCGGACAGGACCTGGGGAGGTTCACACTATGCTGTATAACAAATCTCAAGAAAAGGATAACTGTGGCTTTGGACTGATAGCCCATATTGAAGGGGAGCCAAGCCACAAAGTAGTACGTACCGCTATCCATGCACTGGCACGAATGCAACATCGTGGCGCAATCCTGGCAGATGGTAAAACCGGCGATGGTTGCGGTTTATTGCTGCAAAAACCCGACCGTTTTTTTCGGATGGTTGCACAAGAGCACGAATGGCGTTTAGCCCGCAATTACGCAGTCGGTATGCTATTTCTCAGCCAGGACCCTCAGATTGCTCAAAATTGCCGGGAAATAGTCGAACAGGAGCTGCAAAATGAAACACTGTCAGTCGTTGGCTGGCGTGAAGTACCGACCAACAGTGATATTCTGGGCGAAATAGCCCTTTCCAGCCTCCCCCGTATCGAACAGGTTTTTGTTAATGCTCCTGCGGGTTGGCGTGCCCGTGATTTAGAACGCCGTTTATTCGTTGCCCGCCGCCGGATAGAAAAACGCATCAGCGACAGTGACTTTTATGTTTGTAGTTTGTCCAATCTGGTCACTATCTATAAAGGTCTGTGCATGGCGGCAGATTTGCCCCGTTTCTATCCTGATCTGGCTGATTTACGCTTGGAATCAGCAATCTGCCTGTTCCACCAGCGTTTCTCAACCAATACCGTACCACGTTGGCCATTGGCCCAGCCTTTCCGCTATCTCGCTCATAATGGTGAAATAAATACCATCACCGGTAACCGCCAGTGGGCACGGGCAAGAGCCTATAAATTCAAAACCCCGCTTATCCCTGATCTGCAATCCGCCGCTCCTTTTGTCAACGAAACAGGATCAGACTCCAGCTCACTGGATAATATGCTGGAGCTGTTTCTCAATGGCGGAATGGATTTAATCCGTGCTATGCGGTTGCTGGTCCCGCCTGCATGGCAGAACAATCCTGATATGGATGAAGATCTGCGCGCTTTCTTTGATTTCAACTCTATGCACATGGAACCCTGGGATGGTCCTGCCGGTATCGTCATGTCAGATGGCCGCTATGCTGCCTGTAATCTGGATCGTAATGGTTTACGCCCGGCACGCTATGTCATCACTAAAGACAAACTGATCACTTGTGCTTCCGAAGTCGGCATCTGGGATTATCAGCCCGACGAAGTAGTAGAAAAGGGACGAGTCGGCCCTGGCGAACTGATGGTGATTGATACCCGCCAAGGCCGTATCCTGCATGCAGAAGAAACAGATAATGACCTGAAAAGCCGCCATCCCTATAAAGAATGGATGGATAAAAACGTCAAGCGCCTGATCCCATTTGAAGAATTACTGGAAGATAGGGCGGGTCACCGGGATCTGAACGATCAATCACTGGCGGTTTATCAAAAACAATTTGCCTACAGTAATGAAGAACTGGATCAAATTATCCGGGTCCTGGGAGAGAATGGTCAGGAAGCGACGGGGTCAATGGGTGATGATACGCCGTTTGCTGTACTTTCCAGCCGCCCACGGATTATTTATGACTATTTCCGTCAGCAATTCGCTCAAGTCACTAATCCACCAATTGATCCACTACGCGAAGCGCACGTTATGTCTCTCACCACCTGCATTGGACGGGAGATGAACGTATTTTGTGAAGCTGAAGGACAGGCACATCGGTTAAGTTTTAAATCCCCTATTCTGCTCTACTCTGATTTTCATCAATTAACAACACAACAGAGTCCGCACTATCGTGCAGAACGTTTAGACTTAACTTTCAATCCGCAGGAAACTCATCTGCAAAATGCGCTGTTTGTATTATGTGACCAGGCTGAACAACTCGCCAGAGATGGTGCAGTATTACTGGTATTATCTGACCGCAATATTACGCCGGAGAAGTTACCCATACCGGCTCCTATGGCTGTCGGGGCCATTCAGCACCGTTTGGTAGAAAAAAGCCTGCGCTGTGATACCAACCTGATAGTAGAAACCGCGAGTGCCCGTGATCCGCATCACTTCACTGTGCTGCTGGGGTTTGGTGCAACCGCTATCTATCCCTATCTGGCTTACGAATCACTGGCCAAAATGGTCGATAATGGCACGATTAATAAACCCTATGCTGATGTCATGCTCAACTACCGCAATGGCATCAATAAAGGGCTATATAAAATCATGTCGAAAATGGGCATCTCAACTATCGCCTCCTATCGTTGCTCTAAACTGTTTGAAGCTGTCGGCTTACATTCTGAATTAACTGAGCTTTGCTTCAATGGTGTTGTCAGCCGGATTGGTGGTGCCAACTTCAGCGATTTTGAACAGGATCTGCGAAACTTATCCAAGCGAGCATGGCTTCCCCGCCATCCAGTTGATCAGGGAGGGTTACTGAAATATGTGCATAATGGCGAATACCACGCTTATAACCCGGATGTCATCAGCACGCTACAATCGGCGGTTCACAGTGGCGAATACAGCGATTATTTGAAATATAGCCGTTTGGTTAATCAGCGCCCAGTAACCACAATCCGTGATTTGCTGGCGATAAAGACAAAAGATGAATCTATCCCCATTGAAGAAGTAGAACCCGCCGAAGCGCTGTTTAAACGCTTTGATACCGCCGCAATGTCGATTGGCGCATTAAGCCCTGAAGCACACGAAGCTCTGGCAGAAGCAATGAATACACTGGGTGGTTTTTCCAACTCTGGTGAAGGCGGAGAAGATCCTGCACGTTATGGAACAAAAAAAGTCTCCCGCATCAAGCAAGTTGCTTCCGGCCGATTCGGTGTGACACCCGCTTATCTGGTCAACGCTGATGTGATTCAGGTTAAAGTGGCCCAAGGTGCTAAACCTGGAGAAGGCGGGCAATTACCGGGTGATAAAGTCACACCGTATATTGCAAAACTACGTTATTCCGTACCAGGCGTAACACTGATTTCTCCACCACCGCATCACGACATTTACTCTATTGAAGATCTGGCTCAGTTGATTTTCGATCTAAAACAGATCAATCCCAATGCACTGATCTCAGTAAAACTGGTTTCAGAGCCAGGCGTTGGTACTGTTGCAACGGGTGTTGCCAAGGCTTATGCCGATTTAATTACTATCGCAGGTTATGATGGCGGTACGGGTGCCAGCCCATTGTCATCGGTGAAATATGCCGGATGCCCCTGGGAATTGGGATTAGTGGAAACCCAACAAGCTCTGGTTGCCAATGGGTTGCGCCATAAGATCCGCTTACAGGTAGATGGCGGATTGAAAACAGGCGTGGACATTATCAAAGCAGCCATTCTTGGTGCTGAAAGTTTCGGTTTCGGCACCGGCCCCATGGTTGCCCTTGGATGCAAATATCTGCGCATCTGCCACCTGAATAACTGTGCGACCGGTGTTGCAACGCAAGATGAGAAATTACGTCGCGACCATTACCACGGATTGCCTGAGCGGGTAATGAATTACTTCCGTTTTATCGCCCGTGAAACCAGAGAGATCATGGCGGAATTAGGAGTCAAAAATCTCACTGACTTAATAGGCCGAACTGAACTGCTGGAAGTATTGGAAGGTATTTCAGCAAAACAGAGCAAATTAAATCTTGAGCCGCTCTTGGCAACAGCTGAACCCCATCAGGGCAAAACATTATATTGCACTGAAAATAACCCGCCATTTGATAATGGCACATTGAATAAAAACTTATTAGCTCAAGCCTCCAGTTATATTGAGAGCCAACAAAGTAAAACCTTCTATTTTGATATCCGTAATACCGATCGTTCAGTCGGGGCTTCTCTTTCCGGCTTTATCGCTGCCCGCTATGGTAATCAGGGCGTCGCGGCTACTCCAATAAAAATTCATTTTAATGGTACTGCCGGCCAAAGTTTTGGTGTCTGGAATGCTGGTGGCCTGGAGCTGACACTTATCGGTGATGCCAATGATTATGTTGGTAAAGGTATGGCCGGTGGCCGCATCGTAATACACCCTCCTGTCGGTTCTGCCTTCAAAAGCCATCAGGCAACCATCATTGGCAACACATGTCTGTATGGAGCAACTGGAGGCAATCTGTACGCCGCTGGACGTGCCGGAGAACGCTTCGCTGTTCGCAATTCAGGTGCTATTACCGTTGTAGAAGGTATCGGAGATAATGGCTGTGAATATATGACAGGCGGTATCGTCTGTATTCTCGGACGCACCGGAATAAACTTTGGTGCAGGAATGACCGGCGGCTTTGCCTATGTTCTGGATGAAAATGATGATTTCCGCAAACGGGTTAACCCAGAGCTGGTGGAAGTACTGGCAGTAGAGGCCTTAGCTATCCACGAAGAACATTTGAGAGGACTTATCACTGAACACGTTCTCCTGACCGGCTCCCAGCGCGGTGAAGATATTCTTGCTAACTGGCAACAGTGGTTGAGCAAATTTGCACTTGTGAAACCCAAATCCAGTGATGTGAAAGCCCTGCTGGGACATCGCAGTCGTTCTTCCGCAGAGTTGCGAATTCAAGCGCAATAAGGAGCCCAGATGAGCCAGAATGTATATCAATTTATCGACTTACAACGCGTCGATCCGCCTAAAAAGCCGCTGAAGATCCGCAAAATAGAATTTGTGGAAATCTATGAGTCATTTTCAGCAATTCAGGCACAAACCCAGGCAGATCGCTGCCTTTCCTGTGGTAATCCTTATTGCGAATGGAAATGTCCTGTCCATAATTACATTCCCAATTGGCTTAAACTTGCCAATGAAGGGCGCATTATGGAAGCCGCTGATTTATCCCATCAGACAAACAGCCTGCCGGAAGTTTGCGGCCGTGTTTGTCCACAGGATCGCCTTTGTGAAGGCGCCTGTACCCTGAATGATGAGTTTGGTGCCGTCACTATTGGTAACATCGAACGCTACATCAACGATAAAGCGATTGCGATGGGCTGGAAGCCCGATATGTCACAAGTTCAGCCAACAGGTAAACAAGTTGCGATTATTGGTGCAGGCCCCGCAGGGCTGGCCTGTGCTGATGTATTAGCCCGTAATGGCGTACAAGCAGTCGTTTTTGATCGCCACCCGGAAATAGGCGGATTACTCACTTTTGGCATACCTGCGTTTAAACTGGAAAAAGAGGTGATGATACGCCGACGTAAAATTTTCTCTGAGATGGGAATTGAATTCCGGCTCAATATTGAAATAGGCAAAGATATCGCCCTATCTGAACTGACAGAGCAGTTTGATGCCATATTTCTTGGTGTAGGAACCTATCAGTCAATGCGCGGGGGGCTGGTAAATGAAGATGCTGATGGCGTTTATGATGCTCTGCCATTTCTGATTGCCAATACCCGACACTTGATGGGGTATTCCCCCCTGCAATCACAGCCTTTCATTGATATGCAGGGTAAACGGGTCGTAGTTCTCGGTGGTGGCGATACGGCGATGGATTGCGTCAGAACGTCTATTCGCCAAAAAGCGGCTTCAGTTACCTGTGCTTACCGCCGTGACGAAGTTAACATGCCAGGCTCCCGCCGCGAGGTGAAAAATGCCAGGGAAGAAGGTGTAGAATTTCTGTTTAATCTGCAACCTCTCAGCATTGAAATCAACAGTTCAGGTCAAGTTTGTGGCATAAAAATGGTACGGACCCAATTAGGTAAACCTGATGAAAATGGACGCCGCCAGGCTGAAATTATCACCGGCTCCGAACATCTGCTCGAAGCTGACGCCGTGATTATGGCATTTGGTTTTAAACCACATACAATGAGCTGGTTAAATGATCATCAAATAGCGCTGGATAAACAGGGGCGTATCGTTGCACCTGAGTTCTCAGACATACCGTTTCAGACCAGCAATCCTCAGATATTTGCTGGCGGAGACGCCGTTCGCGGTTCAGATCTGGTTGTAACCGCAATTGCCGAAGGGCGTAAAGCTGCACAGGGCATTCTCGACCACCTCAAGATCTAATCAACAAAGGGAGCTTTCCAGCTCCCAAACCTTCCTATTATCATCTCGATAATTTATATTAGCTGGACTATCTTTATATAAAGAGTGAATGTATTTAATGAACATTCCGGACTTACTGCTGTCATAATTAACATTTAGCTATATTTCATCTTGTTATAGTGGATTTTACCAACTACCCGGTTCAGATAGCACTGTACTTATTCAACTATAAACTCTGGAAATATTAATGAAATTAATTAAATCTCTAATTTTGTTGTCTTTGGCGTTACTTACTGGTACTAGTCTTCCGGTGCTTGCGCTGTCACGAAACATTACACCCGATAATATTAATAAAGAGATTATGAATAGAGGTATCAACTCTGTCGTTGCAGAATTAGGGGAAACAGGAGCCAGACAAGAAATCACTCACAAAATTACTACTGGTGACCGTGACTGGATAAAACTGGCTTTTAAATTAACTCAAAGTATACATCTGGATTTTTCCAAAGAGATGCGTTACGCACTCTCTATGGCATTAATTAATAATCCCGTTGATGTCCTTGCTACTGCCGATAAAGAAAACAACATATTATTAGCTGATATCTGTACAATCCCGCCAGAACTTGAAACTAGAGATAATAAAATAGAGTTTGTCAATAAAGTCAGAAAGAGCTTAGGGTCTATCACAGACTACGAAGCTAAAGGCAGGGTAGAAGAATGTTTCTGGGAGCTAGAGAAAGCCTACAATGTGGAATTTTAATCAATAAATTTGAAAAAATAAGGAGGCAACTTGCCCCCTTTTTAGCGCTTATTTTACTACTTTACTACCCGTAAAGCAGGACGCCCTTTTGTCGGTTTTGGTGGCTCATCCTCGGGTGAAGCTCCACTATTATCTTCAGCATCGCGGAGAGTATCCGTAACTAATACCAGGTTATCTGCCGCAGAAGCGCCAGCTTTATCATGCCCTGAAGTGGGCTCAAAAAGATATTCATCTTTATAAGTTGCTTCAGGCTCAAACATCATTCCTGCCCCATTTTCATGGCTATAAATAGCGATAACCGCCACCATTGGTACATTAATTTGACGGGGCATACCGCCAAAACGGGCATTGAAGCGTACTTCATCATTGGTTAGCTCAAGATTACCAACAGCTCTCGGCGCGATATTCAGCACAATTTGCCCATCACGGGCATATTCCATTGGTACATTTACTCCACATAAAGTCACGTCTACAACCAGATATGGAGTCATATTATTATCTAGTAACCACTCATAATGAGCACGCAACAAATAAGGGCGACGAGGAGACATTTGAGACAGCTCCATAAATCAGTTCCTGGATTGCAAGCGCATTTCACGTTCAGCTTCGGTTAATGAAGCCAGGAATGCATCACGTTCAAAGACACGCTGCATGTAAATTTGTAAATCTTTGGTACCAGAACTCGGCAACTCTATACCCAGTTCAGGTAAACGCCATAGTAAAGGGGCAAGATAGCAATCAACCAAACTGAATTCTTCACTCATAAAGAATGGCATCTCTTTAAATATTGGCGCTACTGCCAGCAATTCTTCTGCTAATCGTTTACGGGCAGCATTGGCTTCCTGAGAATTACCTTTCTCAATAGTGTGCATCAGGGAATACCAATCTTTCTCAATGCGGTGCATCATCAAACGACTGGAACCACGGGCAACCGGATACACTGGCATTAATGGCGGATGAGGAAAGCGCTCATCGAGATATTCCATAATGATGCGGGAATCATACAGCGTCAGCTCACGGTCAACCAAAGTCGGAACTGTCTGATAAGGGTTCAGATCGATAAGGTCCTGTGGCAAATTACCTGCCTCAACCTGTTCAACTTCAACACTGACACCTTTTTCCGCCAGTACAATTCGCACTTGATGGCTAAAAATGTCGGCCGGGCCTGAAAACAGAGTCATTACCGAACGTTTGTTGGCAGCGACAGCCATGAAAACCTCCAAGTTTATCTAAAAAAGGAATGAATAGTCCCACGCTATAGCGACTATTCCTACTCATTCATTCTCACCCCTTATGTTTCTGCGCCACAGCGGTGAATACGGCATGCGCTACTCGACACAATGGCTATCGTTCAGATAGTAGGCAGATAAATGGATGAGGCAAAAATTGGCACTAGTTTACCAGATTTTGTACATTTTGGGGGAAGTGTATGGATAATTAAGTAAAAAACCCGCCATAAAGACGGGTTTGAACATTAAGTAATTGCCATAAAGACAAAAAATTAACGTTTGGAGAATTGTGGACGGCGACGTGCTTTACGCAGACCAACTTTCTTACGTTCAACTTCACGAGCATCGCGGGTAACAAAGCCAGCTTTACGAAGATCAGAACGCAGAGTTTCGTCGTATGCCATCAGTGCACGGGTGATACCGTGACGGATTGCGCCTGCCTGACCAGAAATACCACCACCTTTAACGGTGATGTACAGATCCAGTTTGTCCAACATATCAACCAGCTCAAGTGGCTGACGAACAACCATGCGTGCTGTTTCGCGGCCAAAATAAACTTCGAGGCTACGTTGGTTGATTACGATGTTACCGCTACCTGGCTTAATAAAGACACGTGCGGAAGAGCTTTTGCGGCGACCAGTGCCGTAGTATTGATTTTCAGCCATTGCCTATGATCCCGATTAAATGTCCAGAACTTGCGGTTGCTGTGCCGCATGGTTGTGCTCGCTACCTGCGTAAACTTTCAGTTTACGGTACATTGCACGGCCCAGTGGCCCTTTTGGCAGCATGCCTTTAACCGCGATTTCAATTACACGCTCAGGACGGCGGGCAATCATCTCTTCAAAGGTCGCTTGCTTGATACCACCGATATGACCAGTGTGGTGATAATAGATCTTATCAGAACGCTTGTTACCGGTTACAGCAACTTTTTCTGCGTTAACAATGATGATGTAATCACCGGTATCAACGTGCGGAGTGTATTCCGCTTTATGCTTGCCGCGTAGACGACGAGCCACTTCAGTTGCAAGACGGCCTAAAGTTTTGCCATCTGCGTCAACAACATACCAGTCGCGTTTTACGGTTTCTGGTTTAGCTGTAAAAGTTTTCATTAAAGCTTACCCAATAATAAGTTACACGTTGGTGAACACTCAAGGTTCAAAAACTGCTGAGGTTCACACGACTCTTGTCCAGCAAACCTACCCCTTCGAATAGCCTATGCCGGCACTATGCAAGTTTTTGGGAAAAAAAACATTGCTGTAACGTGGGGTCGCAAGATTATAGAGAAGTCACAAATAAAAATCGACCCCAATTTGAATTATTTAAAATCAACTTTAGTCCGAAATATACAGAATAAGCGCAAGATTAAGGCAAATGAGGTAATTTCAGGTATTCTTCGCTTTGCATTTCCTGCAAACGAGACAAGCAACGCCGGTATTCGAAAGTCAGCAAAACCCCTTGGTAAATCTGTTCCATCGGCACCGCGGCATTAATTATCAGTTTTACCCGACGCTCGTAGAATTCATCAACCAGCGCCAGGAAACGTCGGGCGGCATTTTCATTACCAGGCATTATCGCTGGAACCTGATATAACAAAACGGTGTGATAAAGTTTTGATAAAACAATGTAGTCCACCTGACTACGGGCATCTTCACACAAGACTTTAAATCCAATTGCCAATACCCCATCGGCGCTGCGAATTGCCGGCATCTGCCGATGATTAATTTCCAACACCGGGGCTTGCTCACTGCTTTTACCAACCAAACGGATAAATATTCGATCCATAGCCCGTTCGTTATTCTCATTCAGCGGTGTGAAATAGAGATGAGCCTGTGTCAAAGTACGCAGCCGGTAATCAATACCTGAATCCACATTCATTACGTCACAATATTTTTTAATCTGCTCAATAGCAGGTAAAAAACGAGCTCGCTGTAAACCATTACGGTAGAGCTCATCAGGAGGAATATTGGACGTTGCAATCAACGTGATCCCCCTGACAAACAGAGCTTCCAACAATGTACCAAGGATCATGGCATCCGTAATATCAGAAACAAAGAACTCATCAAAACAGAGCACATCGGTTTCTGCTTTAAAACCATCCGCCACAATATCCAGCGGATCCGCATGCCCCTGTAACACCTTTAATTCTTCATGCACCCGCAGCATAAAGCGATGAAAATGCAAACGCAGTTTTCTTTCACCCGGCAAACTCTGGTAAAACATATCCATTAACCACGTTTTTCCTCTGCCAACACCCCCCCACATATAGAGCCCTTGAACAGGTGTACAGGTCGTTGAAGTCTGCTTGCCTAATAGTTTATTCAGGCGCTCTTTCAAGCTTTTTCGCTTCGCTGGATTGCTGGGAGAAGTATTAATCAGGGCGTAGTGAATAACATCCAATTGAGCGACGACACGACGTTGGATATCATCTGGCTGGTATTCCCCCTTAGAAAGGGCTTTCTGATAGAATGACGAAGGGATAATCAATGATGGCATGACAAAAAAATCCTTAAAAAATAATTGCCCGTTTTTTATCGTTTTTATGATTCAGATTGACCTTATCACCGGATCAATTGTCTACAATAAGGTTCAAAATAAGGTCTACAAACAATATGTAAATCATGATCAATATTCCACTCTAGCTAGATTAACGGTTATAGTGACGATAATTAAGTGAAACATTCTGCTGAACAACGATGTTGATGAAGGAGTAGCTATGACTTGGGAGTATGCACTGATTGGATTAGTAGTTGGTTTTGTTATTGGAGCGCTGGTTATGCGCTTTGGGAACACTAAGCTGCGCCAGCAGGGAGCCTTACAAACTGAACTGGAGAATAATAGATCAGAACTGGAAGAGTATCGTAAAGAATTAGTCGGCCATTTTGCCCACAGCGCAGAATTACTCGATAATATGGCCCGCGATTATCGTCAGTTGTATCAGCATATGGTCAAAAGCTCCCACGAGCTGATGCCGAATATGCCAGTACAAGAAAATCCATTCAATTATCGACTAACTGAATCAGAAGCAGATAATGATCAGGCTCCGGTTAAAATGCCGCCAAAAGATTACTCTGATGGCGCCTCCGGCCTGTTCCGCCCGATTAATGAAAAAAACCAGTAAATATTTCTGCTGTGGCATGTTTTGTGCCACAGCATTAATTCCAAATGCAAGATCTGTTCTTTCACCTGCAAAAAGTTTTGTTTTTTTATCCTTCAATCATGTAAATCCCTGTAAAAAATCGTGCAAAGTCTGTTTGCCAGATGAACTTTACTTAATAATTAACAGTCATAGAGTAATCATGGCAACTTGCCCGAATTAACTTATTAGCCTTCTGGCTTAGATATACAAGAGAACGAAATTAGATGAAAAGAAAAAACTTATTCCTTAGTGCGTTAGCAATCAGTATTGGGTTATCCATAGCTTCCGTTCCTGCTATCAGTAGCGCTGCATTGCCCGCTGCTATTGCCGGTCAGGAGTTGCCAAGCCTTGCACCGATGCTTGAAAAAGTATTGCCGGCAGTTGTCAGCGTGCATGTTTCCGGTACTCAGGTACAACAGGAGCAGAGTATACCTGAAGAGTTCAGGTTCTTCTTTGGCCCAAATCTGCCAATGGGCCGTGAAAGTACCCGCCCATTTCAGGGGCTTGGCTCAGGTGTCATCATTGACGCCGCCAAAGGTTATATATTGACCAACAATCACGTTATTGAGAATGCGGATAAAATCCGTGTACAACTGAACGATGGGCGTGAATATGAAGCTAAACTGCTAGGTCGCGACGCTCAAACTGATATCGCCTTGCTGCAACTGAAAGATGCCAAGAATTTAACGGCAATCACAATAGCCGATTCCGACAAGCTCCGGGTTGGTGATTTTGCTGTCGCGGTGGGTAATCCATTCGGTCTTGGTCAAACTGCAACCTCGGGAATTATCTCGGCGTTAGGACGCAGCGGTCTGAATCTGGAAGGGTTAGAAAATTTTATCCAAACCGATGCCTCTATAAACCGTGGTAACTCCGGTGGTGCACTGGTTAATCTAAACGGCGAATTAATTGGTATCAACACAGCAATTCTGGCGCCAGGTGGCGGTAATATCGGTATCGGCTTTGCCATCCCAAGTAATATGGCAAAAACCCTGAGTGAGCAGCTTATCGCTCATGGTGAAGTCAAACGCGGTATTCTCGGTATCAAAGGTACTGAAATGAACGCCGATATCGCCAAAGCATTCAATATTGATGCCCAGCGCGGTGCATTTGTCAGTGAAGTATTGCCAAAATCTGCGGCAGCGAAAGCAGGCATTAAATCCGGTGATATTCTGGTTTCTGTTGATGGTAAGAAGATCAATAGTTTTGCTGAACTGAAAGCCAAAATTGGTACGACTGTACCAGGTAAAGAAATTAAAATTGGCTTATTGCGTAAAGGCAAACCAATGGAAGTTTCCGTTATTCTGGAAAACAGTGAAGGTCAAACCACTAAAGCTGGAAACCTAACGCTTGCTCTGCAAGGCGCAACTCTGAGCAATGGTGAAGTGAAAGGGAATTTCGGTGTGAAAATCGACAGTGTCATGCAAAACTCACCTGCGGCAATGTCTGGTTTACAGAAAAGTGACCTGATTGTTGGGATCAATAATGAACGGGTACAGAACATTAACGAACTGCGCAAAGTTATTGATTCTAAACCTCCGGTAATAGCGCTGAACATTCTTCGCGGTGACGAAAGTATCTATCTGTTACTGAGAAATTAATACGTTTAGGTTGAAAAACGCGATCTAACTCCAGCATAAGACACAGCATAATGCAGTGTCTTATGCAAAAGGAGAATTCATTTAATGAATAGCGCTCATTGAGCAGTTTTTGTAAACCTAATGGTTTCTTCGATTTTCTGTATTTGATTTTCTAGGTTTAAAACCAGAGAGGATAAATAGGTATGCTGATGGCCGGGCAGGACTCCTCTTTGCCCAGAAAGCAACCAATAGGCTTTGATAGCTTAATCGTATTTTTTTGATCTCCAGTTGATTTGTTTTTAACAAAACTGCGGAAGTCTCCCCCTAAACGCGGAAGTTAAAAGAACTGGGGTTGGATGCAAGGAGAGAGCACATCCAACCTTATCGCGATTTTCTGGCATTTAATATATCTCATTCCCCATTGTCAGGATTAAAGAACCTTATCTTGATCACATTTTATACTATCCATTCAGACAGATAAATAATCCCGCATTAGAATAGTTTGCTTATGTCACTATCAAATTATCAATATTTTCTATGGAAAGATT
>NZ_JAJAFX010000035.1:0-56190 GCF_025384845.1 Photorhabdus temperata
TCTACCTGTTCCGGTTCGCCCATCACCAGCAATATGCGCACTTTGCGACGCCAGAAACGGCCATAACACTGGTTGAGGTGAAAATTGATAACCTCGACATACTCATCTTCAGAGGAATGAATTTTTAAACGCTTTTCCTTGGCTGGATACAGCCCTTCTTGTTCGATTGTCCTTCTAATATATTCCTGTCGATAGATTCCGGCGATTATCGGTGCAAGATGAAGTACACCCAAGATCAAAACAGCCAATCCCCAGGCAAACGTTTTTTTATAATTTTCATCCAATCCGACTTTTTCACCATAAAACCAGATACAAAATGCCAGTACAGAAGCAATGACGATAAATAGCAATGCATTACCGGCTCTGGTCCATTTATTACCGATTATTTCCATTGCTCCTCCAATGTCTGAACGGTATTTATCACCCAGTTACATTCATTTTTTGACAAAACTAAATAACTTCCTGAATTATATTGAGATAGATCAATAGCCAATCCGGTCGTCAACCAATAAGCGCCGGGACCGGGTACACCTATAAACCTTTCGATATTCTCAATATGTTCTAGCTTTAATGCTGCATTCTGCTTTTGGATCACAGACATTATTTGTGAGAAATATGAATGCATACTGCCATTATCCCCTATCATGTCTGTTGCCATTTTGGCGGGTAATTGGGTACTGATAAAGATTTGAAGTTCTTGTTCAAAATCTTCTGAATCAATTTCCATAGGCCGGTATATTCTGGCTTTCTCAGCCAGGTTAAATTTTTTCGTCAAATCATCTGTTGCGATAAGAAATACAGCTAGACCTTCTGAAAACTGTTCATTGCTTTCAATTTGCATCAATATCAATAATTGCACTTCACTGGTGGTTTCTTTTAACCAATTATCAATATGCATTGCAGACAAATGAGGCGATATATTTAACTGAGATAATGGCTTACCCGAAGGAAAAACCGACTGCCAGCTTTCCTTTAGCACACTCTCTAATTTTTCATATTCCTGCTCAACATAATTAGTGATAACAGTTGCACAGATTAACTTATCCGGCAGTATATCCGAAATCGTTTTTTCCACACTATGCAATAATATCTTCATTGAGTCACGCCATTTATCTTCTGACCATGAAAAATAATCTATGACTTTTCGCTTGCCATATTGAACTTCAATTTTCGATTCTTCCTGTACTATGGTGGCAGCGGTAATATTCTCCGGCAAAAATACGCAACTGTATAACACTGACATATATCGGCCCGCCCAAGATTGCCATTCTTTCTCAACATGTTGGCCCTCTTTATGCCAAAGACGATACATCTCCAGCCGGTAACCAAAGAGATATAACCGCAGCCCAAATGCGGTAAGCCATATCAAGCCGATAACGCCAAAGATCATCCACCACAGAGACTGCCTGATAAATTCAGACCATAGCAGATAGCCGGCAATACAGATGCCAACAATAGCAATCAATGAAACCAGCCAACGCCATAATACGGGAGGGACAGGCTCTTGCTGCATGGTTATAACAGGTTTATTCCAACCCATATTTACCCCATCGAAACATGTAGTACACTTGAGATAACCCGACAAACACATAAAGGAGGAGAAAGATATTTAATTACACTGAATAAAATATCATTCACCCTAAGTTTCTCGATTTTCTCGTGCAGAAATGAGTCTCATTATCCCAAGATAATATTAATCACACTCAGGCGAATGAAGACATTAATAAAACCACAAAAGAAAATAATCTTTATTTCATGGAGTTATCCATTACCAACACATCATTAATTTCGCATTTTAAAGTTATCCACGACATTGCAGAACCTGTATTATTGATTCAAACTGGGATTCAGCAGGTTTATTAATTTACTGCCGTCATCGGGCTGAACAGAAATCTCCTTATATCGCCAATGACCTGAATGTTTCTCAGCATCAACATACACTGTAGCGCCGGAGCGATTTCCTTTAATGGGTATTTCCAATGCCGCTTCGCTATTACTGATACTACCAGAAACAAACCAACCCACCTCAATAGGCTGCCCTAATATATTCTTTACCACAGAACTGGATTGCGCCAATGATAACGCTTTTTCATAAGGCTCCGAGGATTTCATTGAATGAATGATTATAGCGAATACACCGGCGATGATAATAGGCATTATACAAAGAATAACCCATTTCCATTTTCCTGCCAACCAACGGTGTTTTCCAACAAGAGAAGGCGTACCCGTCATGGATTCATTATCAGTCAGAGACCACTCTTTTTTTATCTTCATATCTTTAATACCTTATCTATTATGGCAGAATGCCATGTTAAAAACATTTTTTGATGATAAATGCTAACTTATTACTAAGATTCGAATATAAGTACAAATATCGTTGTTCAGATAAATGATTGCTATTTTCTATAACTACGCAGACCGTTTAGCACCTAAATTTACCGTCTGCCAACCATGTTGTTCAACTACAACTTGTGGACAGCTACTTAATAACGCCGCATTCACCGGTTTCAATGGTTCATTGGCATTTGCCTGAACAGCAGGTAGTGAACGATAAATTTTCCGTAAATTCTCAGCATAATGGCTCGATTGGATCGTAACCTTAGCGGCAAAAGGAATAAAATTATCACTGCGCCCATAATTTACCGGCGTTTCACCTTTGCTTAAAAAGGTAATAACTTTCGCTTCATTGATCTGCCAATTCTTTTCCCCATCAGCCGTCGGAATTATTTCCACATGTTGCATCACATTTTCATAATCACGCTTTGACTGTATCCATTTTAACGCCGCCAACACTGCTCGCTTACGCTCATTGAGTACAGAACCTTCCCCACACTTCTGCTCGTCATGATTCACCGGGTTTACCACTTCCCGCCAGAGGTTAGAATCAATCAGAACGGCAATTACCTCCCCTTTAGTTTCTAATGGCATAGACTTCAACATATCGCCCTGGCTGGCATTGATTTTTTCCATCAGTTCCACCCGCGCTTCTTTATTGTTGCGAATGCTTGTTAAGTCTGGCGTTAAATTTTTAACTTCCGGACGATTAATGACACAGCGAAAACCATAGCCAGGAAAGTAATGATCGCCATTTTTAAAAGCCTCAGAAGATGTATTGCTCCTTGCCACTGTTGTGCTAAGAGATTCATCTTTGCCAGCTATGCCCCTCATTACCTTTTTATCACCATGCTCAGGCCCTTGGGGATTACGCTCTGGTGAATTCTGATAATAGTCAGCAGCATACCAGTCATTAACCCAATCCTGACCATTCCCCATCATGTCATACAACCCCAGAGGATTCGGCGGATAAGAACCTACCGGGCTAAAACCATCTGTAAAATTCTTGCCCAATTCAAGACGGTTATTATTGTTAGCAAAGATAAATAACTGACCACGACTACGGGCTGCATACTCCCATTGCGCTTCTGTCGGTAAATCCACCGGCTCACCACTGACTTTACCCAACCACTGGCAATAATCCTTAGCCTCTTGCCATTCCACCGAAGCAGGATAGTTATCTCCCGTAATCCGGGCAAAATACTCGCCAGAGTTGCCTTTCAAACTGTCATACGCTTCTGATTTCGGCTTCCCCAAAATTGCCCGATAGCGGTTAAGCTGGCCCCATGTCACTTTGTATTTAGCGATGCTAAAACTGTCCAGCGTCACCTTATGCTCTGGTTTGTTATCCTGATCCGGGGTGAGGGGAATGTGTTTACCCATCTGCGGGCCAAAATCGCCCATCATAAAGCTACCCCCTTCCACAGGCACCATTTCCGCCAATGCTTCTTTCACCAGTGTCTGCGGTTCTGGCTGAATTTTCTTTTCACCTTTACAACCCACCAGTGTCAGCAATGCCAGCCCAGCTATTATGGGATAACACATCGTTCGTTTTATCATTTCAATATTTCCTCGTTGTTGTGGGAATTTTTTGAATCTAAATTAGCGTTTTTGGTTTCAGGTGTATTGACCACACAACGAAAGCCATAGCCCGGTGGGTTAGTTTTAGGATTCTCAAAGTAATCCAAAGCTCTCTTATCACGATTAATAACATGATTACCTAATATATCAGCTCCCATCTGGCCCCTGATTACTTTTGCTTTTCCCTTTTCAGGACCCTGTGGGTTATGCTCCGGCGAATGCTGATAGTAATCGGCATCATACCAGTCATTAACCCAATCATGCCCATTACCCATCATGTCGTACAACCCTAACGGATTAGGTAAATATGAGCCGACCGGACGAAAATCATCTGTAAAATTTTTCCCTGGCTCATACACATTGTTATTGTTGGCAAAAATAACTAACTGACCTCGACTACGGGCCGCATACTCCCATTGCGCCTCTGTCGGCAAGTCTACTTTCTTACCACTCATTTTTTCCAACCATTGGCAGTAATCCTTAGCCTCTTGCCAGTACACCGAAGCAGGATACTTTTCTCCCAACAAAGCACGATAATACTCGTATTCTTTCCCATACTTTTTAAAGTGTTGATAGAAATCATTCTCTGGTAACCCAAGAATCCCTCGGTAACGATTAAATTGAGCCCAAGTCACCCGGTATTTCGAAATACTAAAACTATCCAGCGTCACTTTATGTTCTGGCTGATTATCTAGATCAAAACCATAAGGCAAGTGCTCACCTACCCGACGGCCAAAATTTCCCATCATAAAACTGCCACCTTCCACTGGTACCATTTCCACCAATGCTTCTTTCACCAAAGCCTGCGGTTCTGCCTGAACTTTATTTTTATCTTTACAGCCCGACAGTGTTAGTAATACCAAGCCCGCTACTAAGGGATAACAGAATATGCTTTTCACGATTTTGCTACTCCCTGTTTATTAAGCAGGTTCACTGTCGGCTTTTCTCCGTCATGTGAGTCTTTTAAATCTAAAGTTGGATTCTTGGTTTCAGAGTAGTTAACTACACAACGGAAGCCATAACCCGGAGGGTAACTCTTATGTTTTTCAAAGTAATTTAAATCTATGTTGTCACGGCTAATAACCAAATTATCTTGGTCACTATCACCAACAGATCCTCTTAATACTTTTTCCTTTCCCTTTTCAGGTCCTTGCGGATTATGTTCCGGTGAGTACTGATAATAATCTGCGGCATACCAATCATTCACCCAATCCTGTCCATTACCCATCATATCGTATAGCCCTAGTGGATTAGGTGGATAAGAGCCGACAGGACGCATATCCCCTGTAAAATTTTTATCTAATTCATACACATTATTATTGTTGGCAAAAATAAATAACTGACCGCGACTACGAGCCGCATATTCCCATTGTGCTTCTGTTGGCAAATCCACATCCTCACCACTCATTTTCCCCAACCACTGGCAAAAATCCTTAGCCTCTTGCCAGTACACCGAAGCTGGATACTTTTCACCCAGCAAAGCATGATAAGACTTATACTCTCTCCCAAACTTTTTAAAGTGTTGATAGAAATCATTCTCTGGTAACCCAAGAATCCTCCGGTAACGGTTAAACTGCTCCCAAGTCACTCGGTATTTCGAAATACTAAAACTGTCCAGCGTCACCTTATGTTCAGGCTTGTCATCCTGATCCCAGCTATAAGGCAGGTGTTCATATACCCGACGGCCAAAATCCCCCATCATAAAACTGCCTCCAGCCACTGGTACCATTTCCGCCAGCGTCTCCTTCACTAATGCCTGCTGCTCTGCCTGAATTTTCTTTTCATCCTTGCAGCCCACCAGCGTCAACAATGCCAGCCCAACTATCATGAGATAACTGGTTATTCGTTTCATGATTTCGCATCTCCCTGGGAAGAGGACTGTTCAGCCACAGGTATGCTCTGGCTGCTGCTGGCGTTTTTCAGATCTAAGGCAGCGTTTTTGGTTTTAGACGAATTGACTACGCAGCGGAAACCGAATCCCGGTAGATAAATTTCTTCACTAGGACGGTGGCTATAGCGATTAATTACCAAGTTATCCTGATTGTCATCCCCGACAGATCCTCTGAATACTTTTTTATCCCCCTTTTCAGGACCTTGAGGATTATGTTCCGGTGAATGCTGATAATAGTCTGCTGCGTACCAGTCATTGACCCAATCCCGTCTATTACCCATCATATCGTAGAGTCCCAGCGGATTAGGTGGATAAGAACCCACTGGACGAATCTCACCCGTAAAATTTTTATTCGGCTCATAGACATTGTTATTGTTGGCAAAAATAAATAGCTGACCACGACTACGTGCTGCATACTCCCATTGCGCCTCTGTCGGTAAATCCACTTTCTCACCGCTCATTTTTCCCAGCCATTGGCAATAAGCTTTAGCATCCAGCCAACCCACCGAAGCCGGATAATTATCTCCTGTACTCTGAACGAAATATGCAACATCTGTTGCGCCTTTCAGATAGTTATATGTTGCTGTTTTCGGCAACCCCAAAATAGCCAGATAACGGTTAAACTGCCCCCAGGTCACTCGATATTTGGTAATACTAAAACTGTCCAGCGTCACTTTATGTTCCGGTTTGTTATCCTGATCCACGCTGTAGGGCAGATGTTCATATACCCGCCGACCAAAATCGCCCATCATAAAGCTGCCTCCAGCCACTGGTACCATTTCCGCCAGCGCCTCCTTTACTAATGCCTGCTGCTCTGCCTGAATTTTCTTTTCATCCTTGCAGCCCACCATCGTCAACAGTGCCAGCCCGACTATCATGAGATAACTGGTTATTCGTTTCATGATTTAAATATCCTCACATAGCTGTGCTGTTCAACCACCACCTGCGTAATGCTTTTAAACAACTCTGCATTTACTGGTTTCAATGGTTCATTCAGACACTTCGCCAACTCTTCAGTAGTCGGTAATGAGTTATAAATGTCTTTCAGATTTTTTGCATAATGGCTTGGCTCAATAGTCACTTTAGCCGCAAAGGGAATAAAATTATCACTACGCCCATAGACTTGAGGCGATTCTCCCCGACCTAAAAAAGCAACCACTTCTTTTTCATTTGTCTTCCATTCACCACTCTCTTCGCCCGGTATTTTGCACAGGGACTTCATCACATTCTCGTAGTCACGCCTTGACTGCACCCATTTCAGTGTCATCAACACTGCCCGTTTACGAGCACTGAATATTGTCAAAGCCTCACCTTTTAGTTCACGGTGACTGGCCGGGCTAGCGACCTCATCCCAGAAGTTGGTCTCAATCAGTGCTGCAATTACGGCTCCCCGGGTTTCTGGCGGTGCGTATTTCAATACATCCCCCTGACTGTCATTAATTTTCTCCATCAGCGCCACCCGTTTTTCTTTATCCTTCCAAGATTGGCGCAGAGCGGAAACTAAACTGTCAATGCTCTCAGTCAGCACCAATCCCCCCAAATTCAGCAACGGCATCATACAAAACGCGTAATAGTGTTCCTTGACTATCAGTTCCGTCAGCTTCACGTAATCCGCATTGCGCAGCATATACGCCAGGCAGGGCATAAATTCCGTCATAATCTCTTCGCCATCGATATCAAAACTGACCGAGCCTTTACCGCCCACACCCCAGCATAGGCCACCTTTTGCGATTACCCGGATAAGACCGTTCTGATAACTGAATGACACGATGCCACTTAAACCCACACCGCCCTGCAATGTAGCGCCTGCACTGACTTTCGCCAGTGGCTGAAATTTCATTGGATCTTTTTCCGGGTTTTTCCACATCAGGCTGCCACTCAGATTGGCGCTGCCTTCTGCACCGACAAACACACCCAATTCAGCCCCAGCATCCGAATCTTCCAGCATCTTAGATACATCCACCTTACGACGCCCCGGTATCCCGTTGTTATCCAACGCCATCTTCGCCGGTACGCCTTTGGCGATATCACCTTTCAGGTTCACACCTGCCTCAATGCCCAAACTGGCACCCACACTGCCGGATAACGTTAGCGTCAGGTCAAACCGCCATATGCCCAGCACCCCCTCACTGCCATCCTTGCGGGGATAGCACAATCTCACTCCTGTTCTGTCCGGCAAATGCAGCGTCCCTCTGCTCCTTGATTCCGCCAGAGCAAAATTGGCATAAAAATTGGCTTTTCCTGAACCCTCCAACAGCCCCTTTATGCCATTTTTTGTGATTTCCAACGGATTCAGTGAGGCTTTAACCCCGGCGCCGTAAGACCAGCGCATGAGTTGTGATTCCGAACTGAACGAAATGTGCTCCCCCTCATATGGCGACATTTTCAGGCTGTCATTCAGGTCCTGCGCCCATTTCCCCCAGACTCCACTGTGATCATTAATCAGCTTTTTATCTATCACGGTTAATGAAGGTTTGAGTTTTTTAATTTGCGACTCCAGTTTCTTCCCATCTATCTCCATTCGGGTACGGCTGTTGCCCTCTTTATCTGTATACGGCACTTCCCGTAAAAAGCTTTTACCGCCGCTTTTCTTATCCTGATCATTCAGCTTATAGCGCCGCCAGTGGCTTTTGATTTTGTCCGACCGGACATAGGTGTACTTGTAGCCCTGATACCCCTTATCCATCGCGATCAGTTCAGTGATACCAATCGCGCTTTTTTTGGCGTTTTCATCCAGTAACATGGTTTTAGGCAAGTTCTCCAGTGGGCTTAATGTCGTCAATTGATTATGCAGTCGATCACAAGCACCATTGAGTTCGTCATACGCCGCTTTAAGCTGCGTTTCATACCCATAAGCAGGCACCATTGTTTGTCTGGTACACTGTTCAGTCAGCGTATCCAACTTCAATTCAGCCTCAATGCGCTGTTCCACGCAGTGACTGAGAAAGTTATACTCTGCCTCCAAAGCATGGATATCTTCCTTATCCACAAAAATCAGCGTTTCACTGTCAGGGTGAAAATAAAGTGCAGGCTCTGCCTGTACGTGCACATCGGTATTTTGCGGCTTTACAGCGGTTTTCCCGGTAGATACGGCCATAAGATCTTCCTCTTAGAAACTTAAAAATGTTCGATATTCAGCTTGTCCGGCATTACCGTATGGATCTCAACAGTTTTACCGTTTTCATCACTCCTCCCTTCAAATACCTGTCCATCGGAAGTGGTAATGCGATAACGCTTATGAGGTAGAATTTGCCCGCTATCTTGATCCTTCAAAGTGAAAAACCCACTAAAACCCGGTGATAAAGCCGGCGGCGGCGCATTAAAATTCGTGGCACCCATCACTTGTACGTTGGACGTTTTCAGCAGTATGTTGCCGGGACAACCCAATTCGATATTGCCGTCTTTAATCCGAATATAACCCCCGCCACTGGTCAGCAAGATTTCCTGACTGGCGCTAACCGTGACTTTTCCCTCCACACTGGTAATATCAACATCCTTTTTCGCCAGTGTGGATAACCCATCGTCCTGCGCCTGTATCTCCAGTTTTCCCTGATGGGCAAATAATTTCATGCCGGACTTTTGCGCAAACAGATTCACCGACTCACCGCCAACAGCCGTAATGTCTTTTAATGCACTGATATCCGCATTTTTTCCCGCGATCACTCCGACACTGCTGTGACCCGATGCCACCCTGACCGTCTTAGGGCTGATAATCCCTATTCCTTGTGGCGCATGCATCAGTATTCCCGGCTTTTTCAACCCTGCCAGCGTCTGGTTAAGTGCAGCCTGTCCCGCAGAATCTCCCGGTTTACCCTGGCCGATCTCTGCCGCCTGCGATAATGATTTAGCGATAGACAATGCGGTTTCTAACTGTTCGATCACTGCCGACATCTCCAGTTGCTGTCCTGAAGCTTTGGTCTGCTCATCCGCACTGATAAATAGCCCTTTCCCGGCACGAATAGCTCCCCAGTCGTCGGTTCGCAGTTCGAAGCCTTCACCGCGTTTATTCGGATGCGGTCTCTGCCTATCCACCAGATGACCCAGATTAAGCTGGCTTTTACCCCCGTACTCGGTACTCAGTTTGATGTGTTCTTTGCCGCGCTCATCGTCCATGCGCAATTTGTTGTTAGCCGGTGTACGCAGCACGTTGCGTTTGTAGTTGTAGCGGGTCACATGATCTTCATGCCGCGAGTCATGCAACGCATGGGCGATATAGGGCCGGTCCGGGTTGCCCTGTTCAAACGCCACCGCCACCTCCGTCCCCTGAACCAAAGGCCAGTGGAAACCGTAGGCGCTGCCCGCATACGGGCGGGCTAACCGTACCCACAGGCTTTCTCCTCCCAGCGGCCATTCATCCAAATCAAAATCAAATTTGATGCGGTAACGCCCCATTTTATCGATATGGCCGTAGGTGTCGTTCGGCCAGTCACTGGTCACCCGCGCCGGCACGGTTCCCGCAATGACGGGCCGGGCTATCAGGGCTGGCCGGTAGCTCATCATTTCGCTGTAAGGAATACCACTGAAACTGATCAGATAGTTGCTGTCCCGCCGCGCGCTGCTTTGGGTTGACACGATCAGCAGCCCTTTCTTCAGCACCGCCGGGCTTTCTCCTGTCACTTCCAGTACCTGGCCCGGCGCTAAAAGCGGCGACGAGCTTTTGCCACAAATGATGTGCTGACGGCACAAATCGCGCTCATGATGCAATCGGGCATAAAATGCCGCGGTTTCCACCTGTGGCCGGATCTTTTCACCCCGGGTCAGAAAGTGGTCACCATAGCGATAAACCTCGCCTTCCGTCGTCGTATCCCGTTCCCGTGTGACCTGAAATTGCAGGTCACTCCCCACTTCCCGGTAGTTGTAGTCACGCACCTTCACCCCTTGAGTGACCACCTGATGTTCAACGTGCAGGCCCCACACCGAGTCATTCGCGTTGTGATTCATCCCCGCCGGGTTATGCAACGGCAACAGCACGTCGTACTGATAATTGCGCTGATTGTCACCAAACCGGACCACGGTAATGCCCAGACGGCTGTCCACGTCGAAGCGGTACCAGATCCCCACCTCCGCCAAGATACGATGCACAAAATCCAGATCACTCTCTTGCCACTGCACGACCAGTTCCCGCTTTGGGTAATCCTGAGCCAGTGTGAACAGAAAATCCTGCCCCCGGAAAGCGTGTCGTTCACGCAAGATCTTTTCCACAATGTCCGGGACCGACTGGTTCTGGTAAATCGCACAACGGCGGGTATGACGCAGCAGCGCCAGATACGGCTCCAGACACACCTGATAGTGCGTTTCATCCCGCGAAGTGGAGATCCGGTTAAAACGGGTAATCACCCCGTGTACCTTGCGCACCTGACCGGGATTATCCGGCGCCTGCAAGGTAAATGTCGCGGATTGCTTCAACATCACCACCGGGTCGATATCCCGGGTGGTACTGGTGAAATCAATGGTGTAGCGATACGGCGCGCATAAGTGCTCTTCCCCAGTGAAGCTGAAAACATCCAGCACCGCGTCACAACGCCGAACTTCAAGCTGGTAACGGGAATGGCCTTGCAGCCACAGTTTGCCCGTTTGCCGTAATTGTTTATTCATCATTCGCTTTCCCCGGAATCAGGCTGATTTCAACCCTGCGGTTGGCCGCTCGCCCCGCAATCGTTGAATTGGTGGCGATCGGCTGTGCGGCTCCCTCACCTCGTACGGTGAAACAAGCAGGTGACCTATCGCTGGCTTGTAATATCCAATCGCGTACCGCTTCTGCCCGCGCCAGTGACAGCGCCTGGTTTTTTGCAGTATCACCCGTGGAATCGGTATAGCCTGTTATCACTATCATCCAACCGGGTTTAGCGTTGATATCACTCAACACATTCACCAAGGCTTTGACAGACCCCGCTTTAAGGCGTGACTGCCCAGGATCAAACAGTGATAAGCTGTTAAGCGTCAACGTCTGCGCCTTATCGTTCTTCGGCAAAGCAGGCGGTGGCGCCAGCAATACCGCCTGGTTGATCACCTTCATCAGAGGCATATAGAGGCGATCGCCTAAATAAAGCCCTAATCCCAAACGCACCGGCACACCATCACGCTGGTATTTTTCCAGCAATGCGGCATCAAGCCTGAGCTGATGGTAAGCCTGTGCCCGGGTACGATGATCTGTCATGCTGATGGCGTGATAGTGTTGTAAATCACTGCGTATATGACGCAACAGACGCTGGTTATTCCAGGCGCTGGCCGTTAAGGACAGGCAAGTAAACCCGGTCAGCAAGCCGATAGCCCAAACCCCCGCACGCCGTCGTGGTGTATCGCCGTTATGACGAGGCAACAAGCGCAGCATGGCATCAGGAAATGGCGGTGTGATCACCGTCCCCGATAGGCTGTGACTGATGCTGGGTAAGGTGGTGCGGGAAACCAGCCATTGAGTCCACAGGTTGTTTGCCAGCGGAGTTTGTGGCAAAAACATCAACGCCATGGCAATGGGATAACAGGGCTGGCTGACAGACTCCTGCGATTGGCACTCACTCAGGACGTTTTCCACCATCCAACGTTGCCATGCCGCCACTGCAATCACCTGTTGCAAACGCGCCGTACGTTGTGACATCTCTCCTTCGGTCAACCAAATATTCATGCCAACAGCAGAGTGTTCCTGACTCCATACCGTCATCATCGGACTATCTGCCTGCAATTCGAACCACGGGCTGATATCGCCATCAAGATAGCCGGCAATCAGCATCGGTGTACGACATGCGGTCAATTGAGCCACCCTGGCAACCTGATAGCGAAACTCCCGAATTTGTGCCACCATCACCGGCTGATCGCGTTGCTGCTCAGGAAAGAGTGTCAGTAACACGCTGATTTGAGCGCCCCAGTCCGGTCTGACGGCAATGATGGCCTCTGCTAATGTGGCTATCTCATTTCGCCGGGATGCACAGATAAAACAACCTTGTGGGGTGATGCGAACCGGTTCCCCGGCAAACAGGGTTGCCACATTTTCCCCACAAGTCAGTACCACCGGCTGACGCCAGGCAGCTGGTGGCAGTTCTGCCAGCAAATGGCGGAGAGTTTCCTGGCCGGGCACCTCACGCATAACACGCCCTACTTGCCACCAGGCAATCATCGCGACGATGAGGATCACCCCCAACCCCAGTGCAACAGACACGTTCCCTAACGGGAAGAAAAACCGGCACAGCACCGCCGCCAGAACGCAAGCCAAAAGCCACAGTGCTCGTTTGAATACGCAACTCAACGTTCTCTCCTTAGCCTTGTCCAACAGACAGACATTGCTGAAGATAGAGATGCAGACCCAACCACATCAACGCCACGACAGCAACAGCCAGGCCGCCCCAAAACCACGGGGAACGTGAACGCCAGCACCGGCCTTGATGGCGACGCTCATTTACCCGGATGGCCTGATGGGGTTGCACCACCATAACGCCGGCACGCTGAGTCAATTCATCCAATAATGACTGGCGTTCCTGGGCAATATGCGCAAGGTCTTCCCCTTGAAATCCGAGCGCCAATATGCGTTGGAAACAGGCCAGCACCAACTGAGAGGGTTGCGGTTGATTCAACACATGGCGTATACGTTCAAACAACCACTCCCCTGCATAATGGGTATTAAAAAACCGCGCCTGCAACGGTGTTTTCAACCAAATTTCATAACCGTTATCCTGAACCGGACGTCTCAATACGGTTTCATCCAGCAACGCACACAAGGCGTACATCATCTGATTGATGTTGTCTTCACTCACATCCCCTTCATTTAATCGCTGCCGGGCGGTCTCTATCAATTCAATCCCTTTTTGATATAACGCCTCACCGTGCGTCGATTCATCACCGTTTTTCAACGCAATCACCCAGACTTCAATGTCAAGCATCAAATCATCAATTGAGATCACTTTATTCATGAGCGCAGCACCGCAAACAGTTCTAACTGAATACCCGATAATGTCCCGGGCACATAGAAAGCACAGCTTCCCGCTTCCAGCATGGCTTTAGCCAACGGGTTATTCAGATCGAAAGCAAAATATTGGTTTTCCAGCCGCAGTGGGATCGCCGCCGGCACATGACTAAGCGGATGTAAAGGGATCCCCCTCAGTGCTTGGTTAATCAGACGGTTAATATCATCAGGGGCACCCACTTTGCACAATTGCGGAAACTGGGTTTGCAGTAAGTGCGCCGGCATTGACGATCGTACTGAGAGGTAGAAATCGGCTTCTTCTCGCAGGCGTCTATCGTGAAGTGAGGCTTTCCACTGATTTTCGCGCACCACTTCCAGTTCAATAGCCACCACCCTAGATGGCAGGCTGGCTTCCAATAAGGTGCTGATAAGCCGCATCAACGGCGGGAAAACATCACTTAATTGATCGTGTTTATAAGGCGGGATCACATCAAGATCATGATCCAGAGAGAACGTGAGCAACGCGCCGGCCAACTTGGCCAGTTCACGGTGGATGATTTCTGGGTGCAGCGCTGGGGCAGCATTAAACCCATTCAACACCGGTTCATAGCTGTTGAGCGCATTGAGCAACCAGAACAATGACACATCAGCAACAGCAAAATCCGCCATTCGTTCATTACTCTCGCGGCGCATCCCCATCAGACGACTGCGTTTAGTACGTAGCTGCATGAGCAGCAGATCGAGCTGTTCCAGGAGTGGCGGATGAGCAGCAAAAGAAATCAGCGGAGGAATAAAACGATTATCGAGTTTCCAACCCGCTTTCTCATCACGCACCAGACGGGCCAGCGGACACGTTTGGTAAGCCTCATTTTCGTCATGGGCAAAGCGCAAGGACAGTGCGTGGCGCTCAACCGCAATGGACTCACACGTACTGCCGTACCGGTCCTGCACCTCAACCCATTCCTGCTGATAACGTAGCGGTGTCTGGCCCGGTACCATCGCCTCACCGCTCTGACGACAGTTTCCCCCATTGGCGTGCTCCAGGGGCAACGCGAGTAATACCTCGACGGTACTCAACTCATCGGGAATGATTTGCTGCAAATCACAAGCCGCAGGCAAATTATCCGCGTGATCGGTATCAATCAGTGTGCCATCCTGTAAACGGACTCGGAGATGTTGAACTTTCAGGCGACCTAAGCGCAGTGCATCCTGATCAAACTGAATGTTGTCTATCCCCCAAGGGTGGATCACCCCCAAACGAGCAACACAATTGTTAGTCAACACCTCCCAGCGTACCTGTTGCTGAAATTGTTGCGGCGACAAAAAGGTATCCTCAATCCAAAGAGGACGTAAAATTCTCATCATAATCTCCTGGTGAACGGTTATTCTTTCGCTTTCGGCATCTGAGAAACCAAAGACAAATTGACATTGAGCCCTTCTACCTGGAAGTGCGGTACGGCATACAATTTGACCCGGAATAACCCCGGATTGTCGTCAATATCCTCAACAATGACGCGCGCTTCGCGCAACGGATGAGACGCCTGCAAATCGTCGGCAGGATCAGTCATCTCCGTCACTAACGTATCGATCCAATTATTCAGTTCAATTTCGAGCAGACGCCGATCCTTAGTGGTGCCGATATTCTCCCGCTGGATCAACTTCAGATAATGGGCAATACGTGACAATAGGAAAATATACGGTAGACGCGCATTGATACGGCTGTTAGCCGTCGCTTGGCTGGTATCGTACAACGCGGGTTTCTGTGTGGAATTGGCCGAAAAGAAGCAGGCGTAATCCCGGTTTTTATAGTAAGAAAGTGGAATAAAACCCAAATTGGCAAATTCAATCTCACGGGTTTCCAAGATCATCACTTCTGATGGGATTTTAGCCTGATGGCGGGTCCCCAGATCGTAGAGATGGATCGGTAAATCGGTAACAGCGCCACCTGCCAGAGGCCCACGGATCTGCACACACCAGCCATTTTTCACAAAGCTTTTGACCATGTTAGCCGCAAAAGCAAAAACCGCGCTGGTCCACAAATATTTATCGTGATTCGGCCCTTTTACCTGTTCGGTATAGTTAAACGTCCGCATCGGCACAGTATCTGGGTCGTATGGCAGACGCCCCAGAACACGCGGCAAAGTCAGGCCGATATAACGGGCATCGTCGCTGTCGCGGAATGCTTGCCACTTGATGTATTCGGCGCGGTCAAAATAGTCACCGATGTTTTTAATCGCGACCACTTCATCCATATTTTTTTTGCCAAAAAAGGCCGGACCCGCAGCAGCAATGAAAGGCATATGCGCCGCGGCTGATACTTTAGCGATATTGCGCAAGAGGACAATATCCTGTGGACTGGCGTCAAACTCATAATTGGCAATCACCGATCCGATAGGTTCGCCGCCCGGCATGTCGAATTCCTGAATGTAAGTGTGGCAATAGAAACCACTCTGGATAATTTCCGGCGTATCATCAAAATCCCGCCGCAGATCATCCTTGGTCACATCCAGCACATCAATTTTAACGTTCTGACGAACATCAGTCCGATCAACCAAAAATTTCAAGCCTCGCCAGGCGGATTCGATTCTCTGGAACGCTGGATGATGTATGACCACATCCAACTGGCGGCCAATTTGGTTATCCAGTTCACCGATATAATGATCCAACAAGGCCTTGTCCAACTGCTTAATTTTACGCGCTGAAACTTTCAACAGATTGAGAAAAACGCTGACCGCCGCAGTCACCCGTTCATCCTCCGTCACCTCAGCCAGCACATCGTTATTCTGAAAGCGGTCGATATCACCCAATCGTTCGATCGGCTGTAAATGGATTTTCTCAAACAACGATTGATAGACACGGCCTTCGGCGTAAATGGTGGTTGCCACCGCAGAAGCCGTTTGCTCTTGTACAGTCATTACATTTCCTTACTTAACTTAAATCAGATCATGCCTTTTCCAATGCCAAAAAACCGTTCAGCCCGCAGTTAAGGAATTTGGCGGGCCACTTGCTCAGGCTCGAAATCGTTTATTCTCTGAAAGGTGAATACGATATTTTCTTCGCTGCCGTTTCCGGCCAGCGTATTAGTACGCAAATCCAATTTAATATTCACACGCGATTTGTGGATCGCGTTTTGGAAACTCTGTATCACAAGCGACGCCTCAACAATGAAAAAGAACTCAATAGCATGAGTCATGCCATAATAAATTTCAGGAATGCAAAACCGGATTCAGGTATTTCAGGACAGGCAATTAACCAAGCAGAAAATAAGAGAACACCGACAATACCCACCACAATAAATAACATCATTTACCAAGCAGGCCATTTCCTAACCAATGGCGATTTTCTAAACTCTCTTTTAAAAAATCAAGACATTTTTTTAAAAAAGCACTTTTTGTTTAAGGCTTGTCAGAGATAAAACCCACAAAATGGTGTAAGAAAAAAACAATATATCAACAAAACATAAACGGATTGACACTCACTATCATAAAGAAGTTGTATTTATTTTCATTAAATGATAGCCAATCATCTATTACTCTATAATAGATAGAGTAACTCAGCTATATATTACACTGCCGTACTTTTATTATTTATATTATTTTTCAATCAGGTAAATAATAAAAATCCACGTTAAAGCATCGGTGAAAAAGAGAATGATTATCAATCAAAATGTGAGAATGAGAATAGATTCTGTCAGGAGAAGTTATAATCTTTGTAATATATGACCAAGCATGATAATTATTTTATCGCTTATCTGTGATAATAATGAGTTTAAAACCTGAATACTTATTAGAGAGTTTTTTAGATGTTTCTGCCGTGGACATTATTGAAAATATTTTACGGGCAATAGAGAAGGAGCAGAGGATAATATGACACAGCATAAAGAAAAATTTGATGGTTTGGCTAAAGATTATGATCGCTACCGCCCTCATTACCCGCAGGCACTTTTCCGTGAAATTTGCCACTGGCTGCCTAAAGATAGAGCGCTGTCTGTTGTCGATATTGGTGCTGGAACCGGCATTGCTCTCGAAGGGCTGGCAAATCTGCTTGGTCAGCAACACCACTACACGGCCATTGATATTTCGCAGGATATGATCGACACCGGTAAACAGAAACTACCATGGGTCAGTTGGTTACATGGCCGTGCTGAACAGCATCTCGCCAATGTGGGTCATCCTGACCTAATCATGGCAGCACAATCTTTTCAATGGATGGAGCGGGCAACAGTATTAAATCTGGTCAGAAACAGCCTGGCAGATAATGGCGTCATGGCGATCCTGCAAAATAACCGAGATTACCGGCATAGTGAATTTCTGAATGAGTATGAAAATCTGCTGGAAGAATTAAGCCCTAACTATAGCCGTCACTATCGGGATTTTGATTATGAGCAGGAATTGAATACTGCATTCCTGCATGAAAATGCCCTCCGTATTACACTCAATACCCGCTGGAGTATGCCTATACCCGGCGAAGCATTTATCGGGATGAGTCGTTCATCGACTCAAGTGCAACGTGCTTTAGCTGTCCACGGTGAGTTATTTATCGAAAGATTAAAAATGCTGGTGGATAAATATCAATTTGAGGAGAAATTGGCAATTTTATATGAAAGCCAACTGTTTATGGTTGTTAAGCAGGTTAATTCTGGAAACGAATAATGCCAGAAATCGCGATCAGCTTCTCTATACCAACTGAGGAAAATATCCAGAGAATATTGGCACTCTTGCAAGATGTTTATCTGCCATTTGTGGCTGATTTTATGCCGACAACACTGAATGCAACGCCTGTCAGTACTATGGGAGAAGTTAATTTATTGGAGAATTACTAAATAACCTGAATTCTGGATAAGAAATTGACGAGAAGCCTGTTCCGGGAGCAAAGTTTTGGTGAACGCCGAAAACAGCTCCGAGGAGGAACAGGCTATGAATAACTTAGTTGAAATTTTCTGCGATGTCGACGATTTTTGCCGTTTTTTCATCCCTCAAATAGAACACTCGCGCCACCGAAGTATAAAAGGATTTCTGTTGACTGTTTTAGGGGGTGTGATTGTTTACAGCCTTAAATTGAAAAAGCCATCACTTAAAAATTTCTACTCAGAAGACGATTTTCCAGTGATGGCTTAAGCGGAATTCGGGTTAATTTAAGCAGTTATCCATCTGGTTTTGCGAAGACTAATTATTGATGACATGAACGACCTGATGAAAAAACTCAGCATAACATTGAAGCGCGGGCACCCTTGCTCAAAATTTGACGATCAATTTAATTGAGGATCTAAAATATCTATCACTTTAGCTAAGACTTCATCAACGATATTAGGTTCAGCTTGTGCCGAATAGGTAGCTTTGCGTTTATTCAAATCAAGTGAACGAATCTGGTAGCAAAGCACCACACCGGTAATTTTTCCGGTATCGGTACTTGAACGCCATCTGGATATACGGCGATAGCTTCAGAACGTGCCAGCCCTCCTCCACTGGTAATTGGAACACAAAGTGCAGTGCCTAACTTTTGGTTCAGTGCAAATTCAGAGATAACCAGCAGATAATAATGTGCCCCTTTAAACTCTCTGCCGCTAACGGGATCGCCGTCAGCATGCCAGATTTCCCCCTTGCTTGGGACGTTCCTTCTACGCATCATTAAATCACCTCATTACCAACAGGATGAGAATTTAGATCGTCGGCTGCTGCTTCGTTGAAAGTCCGCACTTCTGTTTCATCAATGCCCTGCAACAATTCAGAAAGAGACTTCCTGCCTCTGGCAATTCTACCTGCTGGTTTGATGCTTATTCCGTCGCCTGACGTTTTTACATCCAATTTTATGCCTACTGACCACCCCATTACTGCTGCAACGTCACTAGGAATTGTGATAACCACTGCCCCGCCCTGTTGACGTAAACGTGTTATTGCCATCTTTACCTCCAATCAATGCGTAACTTTATCTCACATATTGATTATTATCATATAGTTTCACAAAGTCACATCTTTTGCTTTAAATAAATGTTCCAACAGAATTAGGAAATATAGGCTTATTTTAGTTCACCTAGGTGTAAGTGGTGATGTATAATGCCATATACTTTATTCTTTTGAGGTTTATAAAATGACATTGAAAAATCAATTGGCTGACTTACAGAAAAAAGCCAAAGAAAGAACTGTAAAAACTCAGAACATAGAGTATGACTTAGAGACATTAGTAAAAAAAATAGACCGTAAAACAATAAAACTTAATCCTGATTATCAGCGCAGGCATCGCTGGACAACGGAAGCTTCATCTCGGTTAATAGAAAGCCTAATACTTAACATACCTATACCTTATGTATATATATCTTTAGACGTTGATGTAGATGATGAAATCGATGATGAAGATGAACAATATAGATATTCAGTTATTGACGGTCAGCAGCGAATTACTGCAATATATGAGTTTATGAAAAATAAATATCCTTTATCTGGATTAGAAGTATTGTCTCCATTAAATGGCTCTTGCTATAAAGATTTACCACCATTCTTAATAAGAAGATTAGAAGAAAGAACCATTAAATGTCTAAGAATAGACTCAACTGTTGATTCACAAGTAAAATATGACATCTTTGAAAGACTTAACACAGGAGCATTAAAACTCGAGTCACAAGAACTAAGGAATGCCATTTACAGAGGGCCATTTAAAGATCTCCTAGTTGAATTATGCTTAAATAGTGACTTTAAAAAGACAACAAATCTGAGCGAGAAAAAAATAGCAAAAATGGATGATCAGGAGATCATTCTTAGATTCTTTTCACTACATTACAAAGATGGATATAAAAACTATAAACGTGGATTTAAAAAATTCCTCAATGATAAAATGGAGCATTTTAACGGATTAAGTGAAAATGAACTAAAAGAAATGAAATCTCTATTTGAAAATACATTCAAAAAAATTGTAAATAGCAACATTAACATACCATTTTCAAACTGGAGTAATAACAAAACAACCGGTAAAGTAAAGAAAAAATCAAACTTCAATGTTGCTGTATATGACACAGTTTGCAGAATATATGTTTTAGGCAACAACAAATTAACAAGAGAATCACTAACCGATTTCTTGTTCAGTGATCCTAGCTACGTAGAAGCTAATTCTGGAAGCTATAACGACATATCAAAGTTAAAAGCCAGAATGACTAAAGCTATGGAGTTATATAAATAATGAGAACGTTTACTGTCGACTATCTAAGTAAACTTAATGCTCAATGGAGAGAAATTGATTACATAATTGACTTGGCAGATAAACACATACATAGCCATATTGACACATATAACAGCCTATGTCGTTCAGCTATGGTCTTATGTGTATCTCACATGGAAAATTTTTATAAGGAATTAGTGAAAAATTTCATTTCAGATATAGAAATAATGGATTTTAAATTACTTCCTGATGCAATGAAAAAGCAATTTTGCAGGAAATTTATCGGATATGATGAAAGCAAAGAAAATAATGAAAAAATAGAATCTCTAATGAAAGAATTAGAACAACATGGTAATTTCAAATTATCTTACGATGCATTTCTTCCAAACAAAAACAAAAATCCAAAACCTAGCGTTATTGAATCAATATGTGACAATTTAGGAACAAAAAAGATATTTAAAAAGCTGAACGGGACAATATTTGATAACGTGTTCTCTATGACAGATAAGGAAATAGAACGATTCGAAAAAATCATAGATAAAGCTGTAAAAAAAAGGTTATCAAAACAAGACAAGTTAGATACATTTGCGTTAATAAAAAAAACACAGTCAACACAATCACAAGACAGAAGTCTTTGGGAATCATTTTTTGATAATATTAATACAAAAAGGCATGATATTGCTCATGGTAATGTTTTTGACAACTCAACATCCACATTAGAATTAAGAACAATAAAAAACAAATGTAAAATATTTCAAAAAATTTGTATTGTCATTATATTTTCGAACCTTAACTAATATCTAATCGGGGTAACTACAGAAAATGGAAAAAAATAGTGCGCTAAGCCAAGAGAGCATAAAATAATGTCCCAAACTTTTTTATACTCTATAGAAACGTCGATGTCATACTGACATTGGCAGAGAAAACGTCAGGAAAAACGGATTTTAAATTGATTAACAAGATGACAAAGTTAACCCAATAACAAAACGTTTAATAAAGTTAACCGTATTGTAGAAAAAGAACAATAACGTTTAGCAGAATTAAAAACGACTAAAGCAATGAGCTTTGATTTTAATCCCATTGTCATCTCTTTTACCCTCTCTGATTTTAAACTTAAAAAATCAAATACTGGAAAAAGAAAAACGAGAGAACCTGAGTATCAATTTAATGCAGAGGAGAAAGTTTAAATACGGAACAGAAAAAACGATGCATTTTTTGATGATCTCAATCGCCTTTTTATCAGTTATTAACTCAGCTATCTATCAACTAAAGGTAAAAAAACATAGGTTCTCCATTAATACCAGATTTTAAAAAGAGACAACTTGACCGAAAACGGTTTTATTTTCTGTCACATTTAATGCACTTATCGGCAATACTATCCTCTGTTTATTTAACCAACCTGATTATTTAAAAATACTAATATAAATAGATTTAAGTTTTTGTATAATACCCTGATTTAGCTCAAAAAATGCATTTTCTCAAATAAAGGTAGATTCACATAATAAGTGCAACATCGTTAATCTGGAAGTAAACATGTCCGTATTCCCTTAAATAATTCATGTCGTTACTTTTCAAATCATTTTCGTGCCCTATTAACGCTTAAATATCCATCTCCCCCCAAATACTAAAAGTTCGCTTTGCTCTCAATTAGCATTTGGGAAGGAGAATTCCACAGTTTTATTAAACTCAGATAATCCGATGCTTCTCTAACTGAACCTGCCGGGCTGCTTCACGATCCATACGTCTCTTACGGGCATCACAAGGTTCTGGGCAATCACACACTTTCTCTACCCCAATGCTGCTTAAACCACCACAGCTCCCTTGTATGCTTTTACGTTTAATCATATAACCTAATGACATTCCCGCAAAAGCCAGCAGGAAAAAGATGAAGGTTGCAATAAATATTTCCAGCATTCCCTTCCCCTCTCATTGCTTTTTCTGTAAGTACGGCTCAAAAGCTTTACTATAACGCTCTTCAAAGCCATTTTTTGTTTTTACAATCATAAAAACCGGGATATTCAAGCTTTCTGCAACTTTCAATCCTTTTTCCGGCCCTAACACATTTAACCCGGTAGAAAGCCCATCAGCGCTCATGCAAACCGGCGCAACTATAGTAATAGAGACCAGATTGTGCGAAATAGGATCACCTGTTTTTGGATCAATCGTGTGTGAATAGCGCACACCATCTTGTTCAAAATAGTTACGGTAATCGCCAGAAGTGGCAATCGACATATTTCCAGGAGTTATCACTTCCTGAGCACTTTGTTCCATTCCGGTATCAGAAGGCTTTTCAATCGCAATCCGCCACGGCAGATCTTTACCATTATGGCCTGATGTACGAACTTCACCACCAATATCAACCATATAATCGTTGATATTCTGCGATTCCAGATATTCAGCAACAACATCTACACCATAACCTTTAGCGATAGATGACAAATCGACATACAGCTCTGGCACTGTTTTAATCAGATTATTGCCTTCCACCGCCAGTTTCTCAATCCCCGTCCATTCACGACGTTTTTCCAGTTCACTTTCAGAAGGTGCCTTCGTCACGCGACCTTCAGGGCCAAAACCCCATAAATTAACCAACGGCCCCACCGTTACATCCAATGCGCCATCCGTTAATCTATTAATACGGATCGCTTCTTTGACTACTTTTGCTGTCGCCGGTGATACAGGGAATGGCTTATTAATCTCACGGCTTTGATTAAAACGACTCAATTCAGAATCAGGACGATAAGTTGACATCTGGTCGTTAACCTCTTCCAGCAAACGATCAATCTCTTTTTGCAAAATTTCTGGCGAGGGGGCCGACGAACCAGTGACAAATTTAATGGAGTAATAAGTCCCCATCGTTTGCCCATGAATATTTTGCTGCTCCTGACCATCACATGCAGCCAACAGCAACACTGCAAACATTAACGCTATCCAGCTACTTATCTTTCTACGCACAATTCATTACCCTTTCTGAACCACCAGCGCCCACAAATTGTGGGCGCCAGTATTAAATCAAACTGTTTATGGCCTATCAGCCACCGAAATCATCCAGCATGATGTTTTCATCCTCAACACCAAGATCTTTTAACATCTTGATCACTGCGGCATTCATTACTGGAGGTCCACACATGTAGAATTCGCAATCTTCAGGAGCCGGATGGTCCTTCAAATAGTTTTCAAACAAAACATTGTGGATAAAGCCGGTGTAACCATCCCAGTTGTCTTCAGGCAATGCATCAGATAAAGCCACGTTCCAGGTAAAGTTTTCATTTTCAGCCGCCAGTTGGTCGAAATCTTCAGTATAGAACATTTCACGTTTAGAACGGGCGCCATACCAGAAGCTGATTTTACGTTTGGAATTCAATCGATTAAGCTGATCAAAAATATGAGACCGCATTGGCGCCATACCCGCACCACCACCAATGAAAATCATTTCCGCATCAGTATCTTTTGCGAAAAACTCACCGAATGGACCAGAAATAGTCACTTTATCACCGGGTTTCAGTGACCAGATATAAGAAGACATAATTCCCGGAGGCGCTTCTGAATCCCTTGGCGGCGGCGTTGCAATACGAACGTTAAGCATGATAATGCCATGTTCTTCCGGGTAGTTTGCCATTGAGTAAGCACGAACTGTCAGCTCTTTCACCTCAGAGACAAAACGGAACAAGTTAAATTTATCCCAGTCTTCGCGGTACTCTTCCGGCACGTCATAATCTGAGTAACGAGCAGTATGTGGTTGAGCCTCAATCTGAATATAGCCACCAGCACGGAAAGGCACGACTTCGCCATCAGGGATCTTCAGTTTCAGCTCTTTAATGAAAGTGGCCTTGTTATCATTGGAGATAACTTCACACTCCCATTTCTTAACACCGAATATCTCTTCCGGTAATTTGATTTTCAGGTCCTGTTTTACATTAACCTGACAAGCCAGACGGCAACCCTCTTTCGCTTCACGCTTACTAATGTGGGAAAGCTCTGTTGGCAGAATATCGCCACCACCATCTTTAATCTTTACACGGCACTGACCACAAGAGCCACCACCACCACAGGCAGAAGATACAAAAATGCCCTGGCTTGATAACATATTCAGCAACTTATCACCGGCAGGAGCGGTAAAGCTCTTTTCCGGATCACCGTTAACTTCAACTTTAATATTCCCGGTGTTAACTAACTTTGATTTTGCGAACAAAATCAGGGCCGTTAGTACCAACACAATCAGGGTAAACATCACTACGCCTAAAATTATTATATCCATGAACGCTTCTCACCTTTATAACTGCACACCAGAGAAGGACATAAAACCCAATGCCATCAAACCCGTGGTGACAAAGGTGATCCCCAATCCTTTCAGACCTGCCGGAACATCAGCATATTTCATTTTTTCACGGATAGAAGCCAGCAAAACAATTGCCAGCATCCAGCCTATACCTGAACCAAAGCCATATACGATGGATTCAGAAAAGTTATAGTCACGCTGCGCCATGAAAGAAACACCACCAAAAATCGCACAGTTAACGGTAATCAGTGGTAAAAAGATGCCGAGCGCGTTATAGAGTGAAGGGAAATAACGATCGAGGATCATTTCAAGAATCTGCACTAATGCAGCAATCACGCCGATAAAAGTAATAAAGTTCAGGAAGCTGAGATCAACCCCTTCAACCAATGCACCGTCACGCAAGACAAAGTTATAAACGAGGTTATTAGCAGGAACAGAGATCCCGAGAACCACCGTTACTGCAATACCTAAACCAAATGCTGTCGTGACATTTTTCGATACAGCCAAAAAAGTGCACATACCGAGGAAGAAAGCCAATGCCATATTCTCAATAAAGACGGCACGGACAAACAGGCTTATAAAATGTTCCATGTTGTCAGTTACTCCTTCTCAGCCTGCGCCGGTTTTAAAGTTCTCAGACCCCAAATCAGCATACCAATGATGAAAAATGCGCTGGGTGCTAACAGGAACAAGCCATTAGGCTGATACCAGCCACCATTCTGTGCGGATTCCATCACGGTAATACCGAACAATTTGCCGGAGCCAAACAACTCACGCAGAAAACCAACCAGTACCAGAATAACGCCATACCCCAAGCCATTACCGATACCATCCATAAAGCTCTCAATAGGTGGAGACTTCATAGCATAAGCTTCCGCACGCCCCATCACGATACAGTTAGTAATGATAAGGCCAACAAATACAGATAATTGCTTGGAAATTTCATAAGCATATGCCTGCAAAATCTGATCTACTACGATAACCAGGGATGCAATAATCGCCATCTGTACAATGATTCGTACACTGCCGGGGATGTAATGACGGATCAATGAGATAAAAAAGCTGGAAAATGCGGTAACCAACGTCACAGCGATTGTCATCACCAACGCAGTTTCCAGTTTGGTTGTTACAGCCAGCGCGGAACAGATCCCCAGAACCTGCAATGCAATCGGGTTGTTATCCAATAGTGGTCCAAGAAGGACACGTTTTATTTCTTTACTATCAGCCATCTTTCAACGCTCCTTCGCGTACTTTTTTCAGGAACGGACCAAAACCGTTATCGCCTAACCAAAAATCAAACATATTCTGCACACCGGCAGAGGTCAGAGTCGCACCAGACAGGCCATCAACACCATAAGGATTATCAGCAGTAGCGCCGCCACGGACAATTTTGATCGCCGGATGGCCTTCATCGTTATACAGTTTTTTACCTATCCACTTTTTACGCCACTGTGGATTATCGACCTCACCACCCAGCCCCGGGGTTTCTCCGTGTGAATAATAGGTAATACCGCGGGCGGTTTTGCCATCTACATCAACAGAGATAAAGGCATACATGACAGACCACAGACCAGAACCATAAACAGGCAGAACGATTTCACTGGTTTTACCCTGTTCATCCTTCACCAGATAGATCTCCGCCATATTGGCGCGACGGCGGATTTTAGCCAGATCCTTCTCAGGAGGTAATGCGATACTGGTATCATCACTGCGCAACGCATCATTCAGGTTAAACTTGCTATGGCTCTTTTCAAGCGTTGCCGTATCCAGATTCAATAATTCAGTTTTAATACGGCTTTCGAACGTTTCTTTAAGCTCATCAACACTCATTTGGAGGGTTAATAACCCGGCGACATCGAGAATGTTACGCTGTTTATCCAGCAGTTTTTGTTCCTGTTGCTGAGATTTCAGCCCTACCGCAGAACCTGCTACAACAATTGAACAAACGAGACATAGCACAAAAACAACGATAAACGTCCTGCCAGTGCTGTCATTATTTTTTGGTTTATCATTAGCCACGGGCTTTTCTCCGCTTAATGTTGGCCTGTACTACCAGATAATCAAACAATGGCGCAAACAGGTTGGCGAACAGAATCGCCAGCATCATGCCCTCCGGGTATGCCGGGTTAACAACCCTGATCAGAACACACATCACACCAATCAGAATGCCGTACCACCATTTACCTTTATCGGTAAATGATGCGGATACCGGATCTGTCGCCATAAAAATCATACCAAAAGCGAAACCACCCAGAACCATGTGCCAGTGCCACGGCATAGCAAACAGCGGGTTAGTGTCTGAACCGATAGCATTAAACAAGTAGGAAGTCGCCACCATACCCAACATGACACCAGCGACAATGCGCCATGAAGCAATGCGGGTAAACAGAATGATTGCCCCACCGATGAAAATCATTAGGGTAGAAACTTCACCAATAGAACCCGGAATATTGCCAATAAAAGCATCCATCCAGGTAACAGGCTGACCGGTAACTGTATTGACTAATCCCTGACTACCACCGGCAGCCCACTGAGACAACGGAGTCGCACCAGAGAAACCATCAGCCGCAGTCCATACCAAGTCACCTGAAATCTGTGCAGGATAAGCAAAGAACAGAAATGCACGGCCAGCCAATGCCGGGTTCAGGAAATTACGACCGGTACCGCCGAAGACCTCTTTCGCAATCACAACACCAAATGTAATACCCAGCGCTGCCTGCCACAGGGGAATCGTTGGCGGAACAATCAATGCAAACAGAATAGAGGTGACGAAGAATCCCTCGTTAATTTCATGTTTACGAATAACGGCAAACAGCACCTCCCAGAAACCGCCAACAGCGAATACAACGGCGTAAACAGGCAAGAAGTAAGTTGCACCAAGCAACATTTTACTGCCCCAACCCGCATCTGGTGTCAGTGATACGCCAAAGAACTGAGCAACACGATAGTGCCAGTCAGATGCCAGCAGCTGTTGCAGTTCTGCGCCACTGTATAAATGATGCAGTGCAGGGATCGCCTGTTGACCAACGTTATACATTCCCCAGAACATTGCCGGGAATACCGCCAGCCATACCGTGATCATCATACGTTTTAGATCGATAGCATCACGGACATGGGCACGGCCAGAAGTCACTGTACCTGGTGTATAGACAATCGTCGTTACCGCTTCATACAACGGGTAATATTTTTCTAATTTTCCCCCGGGCTCAAAGTGGCGCTCAATTTTTTCAAAAAAGTTTTTCAGGCCCATGGATCATCCTTCCTGCTCTATCTTAGTCAGCACTTCACGCAGTACCGGACCATATTCATATTTGCCGGGACAGACATAGGTACAAAGCGCCAGGTCTTCCTCATCCAGCTCCAGACAACCCAGTGCCTGAGCACTATCGGTATCACCTGCAAGCAGATCCCGCAGCAAATGCGTTGCCATAATATCCAAAGGCATAACACGCTCGTAGTTACCGATTGGCACCATAGAGCGCTCACCGCCGTTCATTGTGGTTGAAAAAGCAAAACGCTTATTTTTCAGGAAATGACCAAGAGTGGTACGGGTAACAGAAAACTTATCGGCACCCGGCATGATCCAACCAAACAGTTCTTTTTCGCGGCCTTCACGCAAAACAGAGACTAAAGTGTGGAAGCGGCCGAGATAGTGATGAGCATCATCTGACTGCGTCCCACACAATACAGAACCTGAAATAATACGGTTTTCGCCCGCTTTCAATTGATCCTGAGTCAACTCAAGCAGGTCTGCGCCCAGGCAGGTACGCATAAGGCGCGGCTTCTCAACTTGTGGTCCCGCCAGTGCAATAACACGGTCAGTATAAAGTGTGCCGGTAGTGAATAACTTACCGATAGCAATCACATCCTGATATCCCAGATGCCATACCGTTTTAGTCGCGCTGACGGGTTCAATAAAGTGGATGTGAGTTCCAACAAGTCCCGCAGGGTGTGGACCAGAGAACTGATTATAAGTAATTTGTGCATTATTACCGGCATTCGGCAAGCTTCCTGCACCATGGCAAACATGAACTTTACCTTCGGTTAATCTGGTCAGCACATTCAGACCATCAACAAAAGCCTCTTCCTCAGCAGCGATAACCACCTGTGGATTTGCAGCCAGGGGCTGGGTATCCATTGCTGTTACAAAAATTGCTTTCGGTGAGGAACCGGGAACAGGGCTTTGACTGTAAGGGCGGGTACGCAGTGCAGTCCATAATCCGGAATCAATCAGATTCTTTTCTGCTTGTTCCCGGGATAACTGGGTAAGTTGGCAACGATCATAACGGTCAAAATCAACCTGCTCGTCTCCAGTTATCTCAATCACAATTGACTGAAAAACACGTCGCTCACCACGATTGATCGCAACTACCTGCCCACAAGCCGGACTGGTGAAAACTACCCCTGGATTCTTTTTATCTTCAAAAAGAATCTGGCCTTTCTTAACATACTCACCTTCCTTAACCAACATAGAAGGACGCATTCCAACATACTCATCACCCAGCAGTGCTACATGGCGAATCGTCGGACCGTCTTCTATCACTTGAGCAGGCGCTCCTGCAATCGGGAGGTCGAGTCCTTTTTTAATTTTAATCATAAGATTTGCACAAGTTTATCAATTAAATCATATGCTACAGATTACCTGGTGGTAACATAGCCACTCTATAAAAAACCCCTTAAGTCACGAATCGTGCCCAGGTTATAATTCTCCGATAATTGTTACGATTTTCTTTCAATCTCAGGGCAGCAATTTTAACATCTCCCTTCTTCGACTGTCTGACTAATCAAGTGATTTAGTTCAAGCAAACAGGAATAATTTTGGCCCTGAACAATCAACAGATCGTAAAAAACGAACTATTGTATCACCTTTCCCGACAACTGATTGTTTTTCGATCTCATAATCACTTTGCAGGACAAAACCATCGTTATTATTCTTTATTCACAAAGTCGATCACTCATGGCAATCTTAAGCTAAATTCCGAATTAGCCCACGACATCTCTATAGGGTAGTCACATGAAAAAAACTGCTGCTTTTGCTGCAATAACGTTGTTGTCTTTTAGTTCATTCCTACCTGTCTATGCTCAGGATACTTTAGTTCAACTTAAGCAAAGCTCCCCCACGCCCCCCGGCTATCCCATCTTTATCCAAATATTCAAAGAGGAGCGGATACTGGAGCTTTACACTAAAAATAATCATGGAAACTACCAACTGACTAAAAGCTACCCCATTTGCAATTACTCTGGTGGCCTCGGCCCTAAAACCACAGAAGGTGATTTGAAAAGCCCAGAAGGTTTTTATCGTGTAAAAACCAGTCAGCTAAATCCAAATAGTCGGTATTACCGATCTATTAATCTCGGTTTTCCAAATGAATACGATAAATCCAGAGGCTATTCCGGCAACCATTTAATGATCCACGGCGAGTGTAAATCTGTCGGCTGTTACGCGATGACTAACGGTTACATGGATGAGATTTACCATTATGCAGAAAGTGCATTATTGCGCGGACAGTATGAAATTGATATCAGCATTTACCCATTCAGAATGACACCGCAGAATATGTTACGCCACCGCTCATCCTCCGATTATATGTTTTGGCTGCAATTACAACCGGCCTATGAGTATTTTGTCAAAAATAACCGGCCGGCAGCGATTAGCGTCATCAATGGTCAATATACGGTTAACGCAACACCTTATAGATCGCCATCTTTACAGAATCAATCACAATATGCATTCACCAAGATGAAATAGCGCATAATCACCCGGCTCGATCCGATTCCAGGACTCATTGCCAGTTAAAGGCTGAGTCACAATGACAGAAACAACATCATCCGGCTGAGTGTGCTGTTGGAAATCAATTTCAACATCCTGATCCAAAAGTTTTGCTTTTCCAAACGGCGCACGGCGGGTAATCCAATAAAGATGGGTTGAACAATATGCCATCACAAAACATCCGTCTGACAGCAGCATATTGAATACACCTTTTTTCCTGAGTTCATCCGCCAGTGAGGCAATAAAACGAAAGACCGCAGGCCAGTTAGAGGGAGTCCTTGGATATTTTTGTGAAAGTTGATGCAAAATCCAGCAAAAAGCATATTCACTGTCAGTTTGCCCGACGGGACGATATTGACCAGTTTCAAGCCGCCGATAACCTCTAAGTTGCCCATTATGGGCATAGGTCCAATTGCGCCCCCACATCTCACGGATAAAAGGGTGGGTATTTTCCAACGCAACATTACCCCGGTTAGCCTGCCGGATATGAGAGATCACCACTCTGGATTTAATCGGGTACTCTTGTACAAAACGGGCAACAGGTGAATGGCAACCTGGTTGATGATCTTTAAATGTGCGACAGCCCCGCCCCTCATAAAAAGTGATCCCCCAACCATCTTTATGGGGTCCGGTATGACCGCCACGCTGAATCAGACCACGTAAACTAAAGCAGATATCTGTTGGCACATTTGCACTCATGCCAAGTAACTCACACATTGCCCACCTCTGTAGCCTGTACAATCAAGCTTTAACCATCTCTTTTTCGATAAGTTGAATCAGGATATGAATCACTTTGATATGAATTTCCTGAATACGATCTGCATAGCCAAAATGCGGGACACGAATCTCCACATCAGCCGTTCCTGCCATTTTGCCGCCATCTTTGCCGGTCAACGTAATCACTTTTATACCTTTCAAGCGGGCAGCTTCAACGGCCTTAATAATATTGCCGGAATTACCGGAAGTGGAGATACCCAGCAAAACATCTCCTGCTTGCCCGACCGCTTCCACATAACGGGAAAAAACGAATTCATAACCAAAATCATTACTGACGCAGGAAAGATGGCTCACATCAGAAATTGCAATCGCCGGATAACCGGGGCGATTTTCGCGATAACGGCCTGTCAATTCTTCCGCGAAATGCATCGCATCACAGTGCGAACCACCATTACCGCAAGACAGTACTTTGCCACCCGCTTTAAATGAATCAGCCAGTAATACCGCTGCTTTCTGAATCGCTTCAATATTTGCATCGTTACTTAAAAACTTTGCCAACGTATCCGCGGCCTCACTCAATTCACTACGGATCAGGTCTTGATGCATAGGTTCCTCACTTCAGTCAGGTAATCTTTAATGTTGCGCCAAAGGGCAGTTTACCGGATCAAGGGTATCGAAAGAAGACAACATCACATTTCCGGGAAATTAATCTGCTCGCGATCTCCATCAATTTGTGAGCTGTATTGTAATTAAGATGTAAATATATTGATAAAAACACATTACTGGTCTAAAAAGAAAGGAACATTACAACAGGTCAGACCTCTGATGACTTACCCTGAGATTAACCAGGAGCTTTTATTATGACCACATTGAGTATTGTTCTATTCTTAGTATTAATTGGGATGCTTTGCTACCACAAAGTTAATCTCAATCTCAGCAGCCTGCTGCTTCTTGTCTATACCGTCCTGATGGGCGCTATTGATGCATGGAGCTACTGGATTTTACTGCCAATGGCCATCATTCTGTTCCCGCTGAATTTTGCGCCAATGCGTCATTCCTTACTTTCCGCTCCGGCATTGAAAGCCTTCCGTAAAGTGATGCCGAGCCTATCCCGTACCGAAAAAGAGGCCCTTGATGCCGGTACTACCTGGTGGGAAGGAGATCTGTTCCGGGGTAAACCTGACTGGAAAAAATTGCATGACTATCCAAAGCCTCAGTTAACCGCTGAAGAACAAGCATTTTTGGATGGACCGGTAGAAGAAGCCTGCCGCCTGACCAATGATTTCCAGATAAGCCATGAACTTGCTGATTTACCACCTGAGTTATGGAACTACCTGAAAGAACACCGCTTCTTTGCCATGATTATTAAAAAAGAATATGGCGGCCTGGAATTTTCAGCTTATGCGCAAGCACGGGTATTGCAAAAACTGGCAGGTACTTCCGGCATTCTAGCCATCACCGTAGGTGTACCTAACTCCCTTGGCCCAGGTGAATTATTACAGCATTATGGCACCGACGAGCAGAAAAACCGTTATTTACCCGGACTGGCCCGTGGTGAAGAGATCCCTTGTTTCGCACTGACCAGCCCGGAAGCCGGTTCAGATGCCGGCGCTATCCCGGATACAGGCGTAGTTTGTATGGGAGAATGGCAAGGCGAACAAATTCTGGGTATGCGTCTGACCTGGAACAAGCGTTACATCACACTTGCCCCTATCGCCACCGTACTTGGCCTGGCTTTCAAACTCTCTGACCCTGACCATTTACTGGGTGATACAACAGAATTAGGCATTACCTGTGCATTGATCCCAACAAATGTACCAGGAGTAGAAATTGGTCATCGCCATTTCCCGCTGAACATTCCATTCCAGAATGGTCCAACTCGCGGTAAAGATATTTTTGTACCAATCGACTATATCATTGGTGGACCAAAAATGGCCGGACAAGGCTGGCGTATGCTGGTTGAGTGTCTGTCTGTTGGCCGCGGCATCACCCTGCCGTCAAACGCAACCGGTGGTTTGAAAAGCGTTGCCATGGCGATTGGCGCATACGCTTATATTCGCCGTCAGTTCAAAATGCCAATTGGTAAAATGGAAGGGATTGAAGAGCCACTGGCACGCATTGCCGGTAACGCCTATCTGATGGACGCCGCTTCAACGCTTGCTACAACAGGTATCATGCTGGGCGAGAAACCCTCTGTGTTATCAGCTATTGTGAAATATCATTGTACTCACAGAGGCCAGCGTTCGGTTATTGACGCAATGGATATTGCCGGTGGTAAAGGTATTTGCCTTGGCCCATCCAACTTCGTTGCCCGCGCTTATCAGGGCGCACCTATCGCCATTACCGTTGAAGGCGCTAATATTCTGACCCGCAACATGATTATTTATGGTCAGGGAGCTATTCGCTGTCATCCTTATGTACTTGATGAAATGGCCGCGGTTGAAAATAACCGTATTAAAGATTTTGATAAGGCATTGTTTAGCCACCTCGGTCACGTTGCCAGTAACCTGTTACGCAGCTTCTGGCTTGGCCTGACCAATGGCCGCACCAGCAGCACGCCGGTTAATGATGCAACCCGCCGTTATTATCAACAATTAAACCGTCAGAGTGCCAACCTGGCTCTGTTATCAGATGTGGCAATGGGGGTATTAGGTGGCAGCCTGAAACGCCGTGAACGTGTCTCTGCCCGTCTTGGGGATGTTTTGAGTCAAACGTATCTGGCTTCAGCGACCTTGAAACGTTATGAAGATGAAGGTCGCCAGAAAGACGATTTACCGCTGGTACACTGGGCCGTTCAGGATAGCCTGTATCAGGCAGAACAGGCGATAGACAACTTACTGCGTAATTTCCCAAACCGTCTGGTTGCAGGTCTGATGCGCGTTATTGTCTTCCCATTAGGACGTGTGCATTCAGCGCCATCTGACCATTTAGATCACAAACTGGCGCAGCTCTTACAACAGCCTTCAGCTACCCGTGATCGTATTGGCCGTGGTCAGTATCTGACACCAAACGAACATAACCCTCATGGATTATTGGAAGAAGCTCTGCACGACATTATTGCCGCAGAACCAATCCATGCCCGTCTGAGCCGCGAAGCTGGCAAACGCCTTGGCTTTACTGGCCTGGATAAACTGGCAGAACGGGCGCTGGCAGAACATAAGATTACACCAGAAGAGGCGGAGATTCTGAAACGTGCCGAAGCAAACCGTTTACGTTCTATTAATGTCGATGAGTTTGAACCGGAAGCGCTGGCTGTTCCTGTTCAGGACACAAAACTAAAAACGAAAGCGGCCTGATGCTGACGGCTGAAAAAGAGTAAAAACTAATCACGGGGCGATATCCTAGGGTATCGCCCCGTATTTTATGACAAGGATACCTCTTCCAATGCTAATAACTCTTCAATCGTTTGACGACGGCGAATCAATTGAGGTTTGCCATTAATAAACAGCACTTCGGAGATAAGCGGACGACTATTGTAATTAGAAGACATTGACGCACCATAAGCACCGGTATCATGAAAAACCAGATAATCGCCAACCTGAACAGGTGGCAACATTCTTGGCGCAACCCCACCACCCTCCACCTGAGTGAAAACATCACCTGATTCACATAACGGACCTGCGACTAATGTTTCCTGCAATGGAAATTGTTCAGGCTGACGTCCATCAGCAGGCAAAACCGAAATATGGTGATAACTGCCATACATTGCCGGACGCATTAAGTCATTGAATCCCGCATCCACCAGCACATAATGACGGCTCCCCATCTGTTTAACAGCCCGAACTTCTGTCATCAGAATGCCGGATTCTGCAACCAGAAATCTCCCCGGTTCAATTTCCAGTTCAATGCTATGACCTAAATGTTGCTCAATTCTTTTACGGGCATCATCCCACAACCCAAAATAGTGAGTGATATTGATCTGTTCATCTCCCTGCTGATAAGGAGTAGATAAACCGCCACCAGCTGAAATTGCCTGAATATCTTCACCGCAGAGAATAACTTGTTCAACCATAGCATCGCACACACTCGCAAGGTGTTGATAATCAACACCAGAGCCGATATGCATATGCAAACCAAGCAATTTCAATCCATAGTGCCGTATTTTCTCAATTGCCAGTGAGAGATCCTGATACCAAATACCATGTTTGCTGTTTTCACCACCAGTATTCGTTTTCTGACTATGACCATGACCAAACCCAGGGTTAATCCGCAACCATACCGGATGTCCTTTTTTACATTGACCAATCTGCTCCAGCATATCAATAGAGCCCGCATTCACTGGAATATCCAGTTCAGTTACCTGTCTAAGCGTTGGCACATCTATTAAATCAGCAGTAAAAACGATTTCTGCCATTTCTTGGCCTGGACGAAACCCAGCCCGTAAAGCACGCTCAATTTCACCCAGTGAAACCGCATCAACTTTCACACCATACTCACGCATAAGACGCAAAATATGAGTATTAGAGCAAGCTTTCTGCGCAAACCGAATCACATCAAACTGACGTAACATCCTGATCCTTTGGATAATCGTTTCGCTATCATAAACCCATAACGGAGCGCCATAAGTTTCTGGCAGACAGCTCAGATTTTCTGGCATCAGATCAGAACGACTATTGCGGATAAAGGTATTCATCAGGGTTTCTCTCACAAAATCGGCAGATAACCCATTATTGGCAGTAAAAAACAGGAATAAAAATATCTGTTTCGCTATAGTCTATTCATTTGTGATATAGAGTTATCAACTGAAGGAGTCATCTATGTCTGCTTGTTCATGGCGCCATATTGAAATATTCCATGCGGTAATGACGGCAAAAAATCTGACAGAAGCGGCGGCTTTATTACAAACTTCACAACCAACGGTCAGCCGAGAATTAGCACGATTCGAGCATCTGATAAAATTCAAACTGTTTGACCGGGTAAAAGGCCGCCTGCATCCGACAGCCCAAGGATTACGCCTTTTTGAAGAAGTTCAGCGCTCTTATTATGGACTTGAAAGAATAATGAATGCGGCTGACAGTATCCGTAAATTTCAACACGCCCAACTTTCTATTACCTGCCTGCCGGTATTTTCACAATCCTTGTTACCTAAAGTTTGCCACAACTTTACCCGCCAATATCCTGATGCTAATTTAACCATCATTCCACAGGAATCACCGCTATTGGAGGAGTGGCTCTCAGCTCAACGTCATGACCTTGGCCTGACCGAACATTTGCAAACACCGCCCGGTACACAAAGAGAAACACTGATCACGCTGAATGAAATTTGCGTATTGCCCACCGCTCATCCGCTCAGTCATAAATCATTGCTGACTCCTGAAGATTTCAGTGGACAAAATTTTATCAGCCTTTCGATAACTGACAGCTACCGTCAACTTATTGATGGAATCTTTGCAGAGCACCATATTAACCGCCGAATGATTATGGAAACTCACAGTGCCGCATCAGTATGTGCAATGGTACGAGAAGGTATCGGCGTTTCTATTGTCAACCCACTGACCGTACTCGATTATCTGGACCACCACGGCGAAGCTGAGATATGCGCCCGCCCGTTTAATATTAACATTCCTTTTACTGTCAGCCTGATCAAGCCCATTCACCGACCTTCTTCCGCCCCAGTCGATACTTTTATTGAACACCTGAAAGCACAGATTGCCCTGTTTCCTCAGAAATTGAAGTCAGCTTTTCAGCATTAACTTTTGCCAGTACGGAGAAGAAGCAAACCATTTCACCAAAAAATCCAGTAATGCCCTGAGCGTTGCCGGCATATTTTGACGACTGGCATAAATACCATAAATACCCATGGCCTGAGGTTGATATTCCGGCAACAACTGAATCAGTTTTCCTGATGCCAGATGAGAAGCAACAGAATAATAAGGTTGCATAGCGATTCCCGCACCTTGCAATGTTGCTTCCATTAAGACAATGGATTCATTGGCGCTCAAAGTGCCGCTAACAGGAACAGAATATTTTTCCCCCTGACGTTCAAACAACCAAAGACTTTTGCCAAAGAAGTTATAAGTCATACAGTTATGCAATGCCAAATCAGCTGGCTTATGAGGGATAATTTTTCCTGCCAGATAGGCAGGAGCAACACAAACAACAGAATGGCAAGTCGATAACGGTCTGGCAATCAAATTCGGTTCCAGATTATTCGTGATCCGTAACGCCAAATCTATCCGCTCTTCAACTAGGTTGATTGCCTTATTACTCATCTGCATATCAATAGCTATCTGAGGATAAATTTGCATAAACTCAGGAATAGCTACAGATAGTGCGCTCATTGCCAGAGATTGAGAACTGCTTATCCGCAAAAGACCACTGAGCTCCTGGGCAACTACTGGCTGATGGACCGGTATCTCTTCCGCCAATTGCAACAGCTTACGGCTGCGCTGATAGGCGATCTCTCCTGCCGATGTCAGGCTGATCTTTCTCGTTGTACGATGCAATAGGCGTACTCCTGCCCATTTTTCCATTTCAGCCAAATAGCGCGACACCATTGCCCGTGACATATCTAACCGTTCCGATGCGGCAATCATGCTGCCTTGTTCTACAATTATAGTGAACACTTGCGCAGCAGTGACTCTATCCATCAATTAGCTCGATTTATGCAACAAATAATTGCCAATTATGCGGTTTTTTCATCGAAAAACGCAACTTATTATGAACCTTGCTACACACAACATCAGGAATTCAATCATGACTCGCAAAACAACATTAAATATTGCGCTGGCAGGTATCCTTTCCTTGGGTACTATTTCTCTGGCACAAGCCACTAGCCTAAAACTGGATATTTTCAATCCAGGTGAAAGAAGCGTATTTCCCGTCTCTTCTGAGCTCATCATCGGTGATAGAGAAGTTGTACTGATCGATGCTCAGTTCCAAAAAAATGACGCTGAAGCACTGGCCAGAAGAATTAAGTATACCGGCAAAAAACTGACAACTATCTATATCAGTCAGTCTGATCCTGATTTCTATTTTGGCCTTGATACACTGACCAAAGCGTTCCCTAACGCAAAAGTCATTGCATCACCAGAAACAATTAAAGAAATCAACCAAACCAAAGACGGCAAATTGGCTTATTGGGGAGGTGTCCTGAAAGAACAGGCACCCAAAAAAGTTATCGTGCCGCAACCGCTGGAAGGTAACACTTTTACGGTTGATGGTGAAAAGCTGATCGTTGTAGGTCTTGATGGCCCTGCGGCTGACCGTACTTTCGTTTGGATACCAAAACTGAAAGCGGTAGTCGGTGGCGTCACCGTTTCAGGCAACATTCATGTCTGGATGGCAGATACACAGACTAAAGAATCCCGCAAGAATTGGATGCAAACGTTGGATCGTATCAAAAAACTGAAACCTACCATTGTGGTGCCGGGGCATTTCATTGGTAACGCACCAATGACATTGCAATCGGTCAAGTTCACTCAAAAATACCTAGCTACTTTTGAGAAAGAATTACCAAAAGCGAAAGATTCAAAAGCGCTGATAGCCGCAATGGAAAAATATTATCCAAAACTTGGAGACAAATCCAGCCTCGAACTGAGTGCCAAAGTGCTGAAAGGCGAAATGAAGTGGCCTCAATAAGTCAATTAACTCTTTTTCAGGAATAAGTAAATATGCCCGGAATGACTCTGCACTATATCTATGATCCCCTATGTGGCTGGTGTTATGGCGTTTCCGCTCTAATACAAGCGGCGCAAGAGGCCACAAATGTGAAAATTAAATTGCATGGCGGCGGAATGCTAACTGGAGATAACAAACGCCAAATAGACAGCGCATGGCGTGATTATATCCTTAGTCAGGATAAACGGATCGCAAGCCTTACCGGGCAAGTTTTCAGTGAACAATATGTCGCACTGTTAAACGATAAATCACTGATGATGGATTCATTACCACCAATATCAGCCATCCTTGCAGCAGAAAAGTTGTCTGGTAAAGGTATCGAAATGTTACTGGCAGTACAAAAAGCGCATTATGTTCGTGGATTAAAAATCAGCAAAACTGAAACATTATTGAATTTAGCAAATGAATTACAGCTTGATTCAGAGCAATTCCAGCAAGAGCTGAAACTGAATAATGAATCAGAAAGTCTCCAGCATATCAAGAACAGCCGTGAACTATTGGCAAAAGTTAGCGGCTCAGGCTTCCCTACTTTTATTCTGGAAAATGACAGAAACGAGCTATCTGTCATTTCTCTTGATAAATATTTAGGACAACCAAAACGTTGGCAAGATGCACTGATTCACTCTCAGTTTTAATACCACTGTTTAACTACTGGCGCCCATATCTTATTCAGCTATTGGGCGCCATCCACGATAATCCATCAATTCCTTGTAAGTTCAAATAGAGCATTATGATCGCAGAAATGGCTATATATGGGCCAAAAGCGACAGGAGCCTGATAATTTCCCCGTGATTTCCACATCCACAAACACCCAATAATGCCAAACAATGAAGATAGGAGCATTAATAAAGGAATTGCGCCAACCCCCAACCAAGCACTAACTGCCGCCATTAACTTAAAATCACCATACCCTATCCCCTCTTTGTGATTGATAACTTTGAACAACCAATAGAACGACCACAAAATCAAATAACCAGCAACCGCGCCTATGACAGATTGTTCAATAGGCACAAAAGTTTGATTCAAATTCAATAATAAACCTAACCATAAAAGTGGATAATTTATTACATCTGGCAATAATTTAATTTTTATATCAATAAAAGAAAGTATAATTAGCATCCAAATAAATATTAAAACAGCATATAAATGAAAACCCAATGGAAGATAAATAACAAAAAAAGCAGTTATAAACAGTGTAACTAATTCAACCTGGAAATAACTAAAAGCTATTTTCTCATATCCATAAATAATTTCAGGAAACACCGATATCACTTTATTTAAAATAATTCCCGCCGCCATTCCAATAGAAACAGCCAGAATAACAATCACTATATTAAAACCATACAAACAAAACACCTTTAATTTCAAATAATTATATTTGGAACATCTTAATTTAAGAGCAAAGACAATTCCTAATGTACTTTCGACACAATAGGATAATAATAAAAACACCCACTCTAAAACAACAAAATAAATATAGAATATTCAAATAAGAGATAAATCTGCGAGCAGACTCGCAACATTTATTCAGAGATAAAAACCAGTATCAGAGATAACTTGATAATTGGCTTGAGCCTACCTTATCATAACGCCATTATTTATTGCCTTATGTATCGCTATACCCCGCTGGAAGGAAAGAAAAACATGCGTATACCCCGCATTTATCACCCTGAATTACTCTCATCCAACACTGAAATTTATTTGAGTGATGAGGCAACCAACCATGTCGGGCGGGTACTCAGAATGAGTAACGGTCAACAGTTACAACTGTTTGATGGCAGTAATCAGATCTTCAATGCTGAAATTACCGAAGCCAATAAGAAATCTGTCAAAGTTCACATTAACAATAGTGAACTTGCCGATAACGAATCACCACTTAATCTGCATCTGGGGCAAGTCATATCCCGCGGTGAGAAAATGGAATTCACCATTCAAAAATCTGTAGAGTTAGGGGTGAATGTTATTACACCTTTAATTTCTGAGCGCTGCGGTGTCAAACTGGATGGAGAACGGTTGGCTAAAAAACTTCAGCAATGGCAAAAAATTGCCATTGCTGCCTGTGAGCAATGTTGCCGTAATCGCATACCTGAAATTCGTCCGGTAATGCAACTTGAATACTGGTGTGCAGAAGATGATGGCAGTTTAAAATTAAATTTACATCCACGCGCCAGCCAAAGTATCAACACTCTGCCTTTACCTGTGGAAAAAGTACGTCTACTGATTGGCCCGGAAGGTGGCTTATCAATAGATGAAATTGCTATGACAGCTAATTACCAATTTACTGATATCCTGTTAGGACCACGTGTTTTAAGAACAGAAACGACAGCGCTTACCGCAATTACTGCATTACAAGTGCGTTTCGGCGATTTGGGTTAAGGAGAAAGAATGGTCAAGCTCGGTATAGTGATGGATCCCATTTCATCCATCAAAATCAAGAAAGACACCAGTTTTGCTATGCTGTTAGAAGCGCAACGCCGCGGCTGGGAACTTCATTATATGGAGATGAACGATCTCTATCTGCACCAAGGGGAAGCCCGCGCACGTACCCGCCTATTGCAAGTAGAAAACAATCCACAGCAATGGTATCAATTCGATAGAGAACAAGATCTGGCACTGGAAACACTGGATGTCATCCTGATGCGTAAAGACCCTCCATTTGATACTGAGTACATTTACGCCACCTATATTCTGGAGCGCGCGGAAGAGAAAGGCACGCTTATCGTCAATAAGCCACAAAGCCTGCGCGATTGTAACGAAAAACTCTTCACAGCCTGGTTCCCTGATTTAACACCAGACACATTAGTCACCCGCAATGCTACTCACCTGCGTGAATTCCATCAAAAACACGGTGATGTCATCTTTAAACCGTTGGATGGCATGGGTGGCGCATCTATATTCCGCCTGAAAAAAGATGACCCAAATGTCGGCGTAATTATTGAAACCTTGACAGAACACGGCAATCGCTTCTGCATGGCGCAGAATTTCTTACCTGCTATAAAAGAAGGCGACAAACGGATATTAATTGTCGATGGTGAACCTGTCCCTTATTGTCTGGCCCGTATTCCAGCCCAGGGTGAAACCCGTGGTAACCTTGCTGCTGGCGGTCGTGGTGAAGCGCGCCCGCTTTCAGAAAGTGACTGGGCTATAGCCAGAGCTGTTGCGCCAACGTTAAAAGAAAAAGGGTTAATTTTTGTTGGACTGGACATTATCGGTGACAGATTGACCGAAATTAATGTCACCAGCCCAACCTGTGCACGCGAGATAGAGGCAGCTTTCCCTGATATTTCAATAACCAGCATGTTGATGAATGCGATTGAAAAACGATTGGAGAAATAAAAAGCTCTTTTCGTTAATTTTCCTGTCAAGGTTTGTCATTTGCACTTTTAGCCCACATACTGTGGGCTAAATAATCCTTAAATAGCCAGGTTAATTACCAAAAACAAAATGAATCTACAGCACCATTTTCTTATCGCCATGCCCACATTATCTGATTCCTACTTCAAACGCTCAGTTGTTTACGTTTGTGAACACAACGAAAACGGGGCAATGGGATTGGTGATAAATAAACCAATTGAACAAATCTCTGTTCGGAAAGTTCTACAAAAACTGAAAATCTCACCAGAAGATCGGGATGAAAGTATCAACCTAAACAAACCGGTCATGACAGGTGGCCCTCTTGCTGAAGATCATGGTTTTATATTGCACACACCACAACCAGGTTTCAGTTCAAGTATCAGAATTTCCGATGACACAATGATCACCACATCCAAAGATGTACTTGAAACTCTGGGTACACCACGCCAACCAAAACAGATATTAGTCACGCTGGGGTATGCAAGTTGGGAAAAGGGGCAACTTGAAAAAGAGATAATGGAGAATAGTTGGCTAACCGCAAACGCTGATCCACATATTATTTTCAACTCTCCCATTGCAGATCGCTGGCGTGAGGCCGCATCTTTGCTTGGTATCAATATCTATAATATTGCTCCACAGGCAGGACATGCATAGATGGGTAACCGCACAATAATGGCTTTCGATTTTGGTACCCGCAGTATCGGCGCGGCTATCGGGCAGGAAATTACGGGTACCGCCAGAGCATTAACCTCGTTTAAAGCCACAGAGGGTATCCCCAATTGGCAGCAAATCGAAAAATTACTTAAAGAGTGGCAGCCAGATCTGGTTATTGTTGGTCTTCCCCTCAATATGGATGGCACTGAACAACTTGTAACAACACAGGCACGTAAATTTGCAAACCGGCTGCATGGCCGGTTTGGTGTGCAAATTGAACTCCAGGATGAACGCCTGACAACGGTTGAAGCCCGCGCTCATCTGTTTGACTGTGGAGGCTACAAAGCGTTAGATAAAGGCAAAGTCGATGCTGCATCCGCTGTTATTATTCTGGAAAGCTGGTTCGAGCAGCACTATTAAGCTATCAACTAACAATAACTGCGGATCAACTAACAACAGCGATTAACTGTTAACCTCCGTCTGATCTGCCAATAATCCCTGTAATTTACGCTGCTGCCAGCCTTGCTCATAGGTTTGCATTCCACTGGCAGCACCGGTCTGCATAAGCGTTGTTATTTGATGATTTTTGCCTTCCCGTATCAGATGACTGACCGCCTGATTAACCACCAACACTTCATACACAGCGATCCGTCCTCCATCCTGTGCAGAAACCAATTGCTGCGCTATCACAGCCTTCAAACTCCCTGCAAGCTGACTGCGTACCCATCCTTTTTCTTCCGCCGAAAATATATCCACCAGCCGATCAATTGCCTGTACTGCGCCTCTGGTATGCAAAGTTGAAAATACCAAATGCCCTGTTTCTGCCGCAGTTAATGCCAGACGTATTGTCTCCTTATCCCGTAGCTCACCCAACAACAATACATCAGGATCCTGCCGAAGAGCACCTTTCAGCGCTTCCTGATAGCTGGAGGAATCCAATCCGATTTGTCGTTGTTGTATCAGACAATTGCGGCTGTGGTGAATAAACTCCACAGGATCTTCCAATGTAATAATGTGCTGACAACAATGACTGTTCAGCATATCCACAATAGCGGTTAAGGTTGTCGATTTCCCGCTGCCTGTGGCACCGGTCACCAGAATCAATCCACTTTCTTCCCGTAAAATCATTTCCCGAATAATTTCAGGTGCTTTTAGCTGTTCCAGAGTTGGACACTGAGAGCTAATTAAGCGCAGAACAACTGACAACCCCGATTGCTGACGGAAAATGTTGCCTCTCAATCGTTGGTGGTTTTCTGTCTCCATCGCAAAATCCACATGCCCACAAATTAGTAACTGTTTTAACTGATTTTCTGATAAAAACTGCCTGCTCCACTCTTCCAACAAAGTATTATTTACAGATGGCAGTTGAGTTTGTGGATAAAGCACACCATTTATACGTAATACAGGAGCTTGCCCAACACAAAGATGCAGATCAGAAGCATTATGCTTTACACTAAGGGCCACTAGCTTATCCATATTCATTTTTTAATCTCCTGAGTCACTATGAACAATATTGAACAAAACTTACAAGATGTCAGGACCCACATAACCGTTGCCACACAGAAATGCGAACGCTCTCCAGAAGAAATTACTCTGCTTGCAGTCAGTAAAACCAAACCTGTGGAAGATATCGAAAAAGCAATAGTTGCCGGTCAGCGCCAGTTTGGTGAGAATTACGTACAGGAAGGGGTAGAAAAAATTGCTTATTTTGCAAATCGTAATGATTTGATATGGCACTTTATCGGTCCGTTACAGTCTAATAAAAGTCGTCTGGTGGCAGAAAATTTTAACTGGTGCCATACCGTTGACCGCCTGAAAATAGCACAGCGTTTGAGCGAACAACGCCCAGAGGGAATGGAACCGCTGAATATTCTTATTCAAATAAATATCAGTGATGAACAGAGCAAATCAGGTATTCAACTTACTGAACTCCCCACTCTGGCAGCCGAAGTAAGCAAACTGCCGAATGTGAAGCTACGTGGTTTAATGGCAATCCCTGCACCGGAGCCCGACTATGAACGCCAATTGGTAGTTTTCAGGCAAATGGAACAGGCTTTCTTTAACCTGAAAACTCAATATTCTCAAACAGATACCCTTTCAATGGGGATGACTGATGATATGGCAGCCGCCATTAATTGTGGTTCCACATTAGTGCGGATCGGGACGGCAATTTTCGGTGCACGTCAGTATCACAATTAACCATATCAACGCTAAGAGGTATTTAATGGAAAAACGTAAAATTACTTTTATTGGTGCAGGTAATATGGCTCACGCCATCATTGCCGGATTGGTAAAAGAAGGCTACCCTGCTGAACTGATTAATGTCTGCGCTCCTGGCAATGCTCGCCGCGATGTACTGGCAAAGGAATATGGCGTCAACAGCAGCAGTGATAATATTCGCGGCGCACAGGAAGCCGATGTTGTTGTTATGGCGGTAAAACCGCAAGTAATGGCAGATGCCTGCCAGCCGCTAAAGGAGCAGGTGGATTTCAGTAACAAATTGGTTCTGTCTATCGCAACAGGAATTTCTGTTGCGCGCTTTGAGGCTTTATTACAAGACAAACTCAACATTGTCCGTATCATGCCAAACACCCCAGCATTAGTTGGTCAGGGGTTGAGTGGATTATTCGCGTCTGAGCAAGTCAGTCAGTCTGACCGTGATTTCACTCAAGCATTGATGAACAGCGTCGGTAAAACCCACTGGGTAAAAGATGAAAACGGCATCAATGATATTCTCGCTATAGCAAGTAGTGCCCCCGCTTATTTCTTCCTGTTTATGGAATCAATGCAACAGGAGGCAGAACGCCTAGGTTTTGACAGTGAAACAGCCCGTGAAATCGTTTTGCAAACAGCAACCGGTTCTGCGGCGCTGGCCGCATCAAATGCAGATCTCCCTTTTGCAACCCTGCGCGAGCAGGTAACATCTAAAGGTGGTACCACTGCGGAAGCATTGCGCATCTTTTATGAAGGCAAATTGCCGGAAATCGTATCCAGTGCCATGCAGGCAACTATTCGCCGCGCACAGGAAATAGAAAAACAATTTTAATTTTATCAGGGCTGCTAAATGCAATTTTTAACTTTTATTCTGTTCACCGTTCTGGATTTATACATCGTTGTTTTATTACTTCGAGTATGGATGCAATGGGCCCGTTGTGATTTTTACAACCCATTTGCCCAGTTTGTCGTGAAAATTACTCAGCCGGTCGTTCGGCCACTGCGCCGTGTGCTCCCGGCTATTGGTCCACTTGATACCGCTTCCGTTGTTATAGCCTATGCTCTGGTACTGCTTAAATTAACCATGCAACTCTGGTTCAGCACCGGAGCGTTTACCTTCCTCACACTTTTCATCCCTATCGGGTTAATTGAACTGCTGACAGCCGCAGGCAAGCTAGTATTTTGGCTGGTGCTGGCGCGTGCTCTGTTAAGCTGGATAAGCCAGGGCCGCAATCCGATTGACTATGCTCTGATGCAACTGACAGAACCACTGATGGCACCTATCCGCCGTATTATCCCAGCAATGGGTGGCCTTGATTTCTCCGCAATGATCGTCATTTTGATCCTCTACGCACTGAATTATCTCCGCGCTGATGTTCTCTCATGGCTGATACAGTAAATAAGAATTAAATTAGGTTCAAAATAATGCAAAAAGTTGTTCTGGCAACCGGCAATCCCGGAAAAGTTCGTGAACTGGCACAATTACTGGCTGATTTTGGTCTGGATATCGTTGCTCAAACTGAATTAGGCGTAGATTCCATCGAAGAAACTGGGCTGACATTTATTGAAAATGCCATTCTTAAAGCCCGTCACGCGGCACAAATCACCGGCCTGCCAGCGATTGCTGATGATTCCGGTTTATCCGTAGATATCCTTGGCGGCGCTCCTGGCATCTATTCAGCCCGTTATGCGGGTAAAGATGCCACCGATCAGCAAAATCTGGCAAAGCTGTTGGATACGATGAAAGATATTCCTGATGATCAACGTCAGGCTCAGTTTAACTGTGTGCTGGTTTATATGCGCCACACAGAAGATCCTACGCCTCTGGTATTTCATGGCCGCTGGGCGGGGATTATTGCCCATGAACCTGCTGGTAATGGCGGGTTTGGTTACGATCCCATCTTCTACGTACCGGAATTAGGCTGTACTGCGGCTGAGTTAAGTGGTGAACAAAAAAATGCTGTTTCACACCGCGGTCAAGCACTGAAAATGATGTTGGATACACTGCGTAATGCTTAAGCTTCCACCACTGAGTCTTTATATCCATATACCGTGGTGTGTACAAAAATGTCCTTACTGTGATTTCAACTCCCATGCATTGAAAGGTGATGTTCCACATCAGGAATATGTCGCCCATTTATTAGCAGATCTGAAAGCGGATCTGCCAATGGTCAACGGTCGGGAAATCACCACAATCTTTATTGGTGGTGGGACCCCCAGCCTGCTCAGTTCACAAGGGATGCAACAATTGCTGGATGGTGTTCGTACTCTCCTGCCAGTATCGCCGCAAGCTGAAATTACGATGGAAGCCAACCCGGGTACAGTGGAAGCCGACCGTTTCAGTGGTTATCAGCAAGCCGGCATTAACCGAATATCCATTGGCGTCCAGAGTTTCAGCCCGGATAAACTGGTACGTCTTGGCCGTATTCACGGGCCGGATGAAGCCAAACGGGCTGCACATTTAGCTGCCAGCCTAGAGCTACGCAGTTTTAATCTGGATTTGATGCACGGTTTGCCAAACCAAAGCCTTGATGAAGCACTGGATGACTTACGTCAGGCAATTGCGTTATCACCACCGCACCTTTCGTGGTATCAACTGACTATTGAGCCAAATACCAGCTTTGGTTCCCGTCCTCCGGTTCTGCCTGACGATGATGCTTTGTGGGATATTTTTTCACAAGGGCATCAATTGCTGACAGCAGCAGGTTATCAGCAATACGAAACTTCTGCTTATGCCAAACCAGGCTATCAATGCCAGCATAATCTCAACTACTGGCGTTTTGGCGATTATCTTGGTATTGGCTGTGGCGCTCATGGAAAAATCACCTTTGAAGATGGCCGTATTCTGCGTACAGTAAAAACCAAACATCCTCGCGGATATATGCAGGGGCGCTATCTGGATAAACAGCATCAGGTAGAAAATGAAGATCGGCCATTTGAATTTTTTATGAACCGGTTCCGTTTACTGGAAGCCATGCCAAAACAAGATTTCAGTGATTTCACCGGATTATCGGAAAGTTCAATCCGCAATCAAATTGATCAAGCCTTAGCCGCGGGTTACCTTTCTGAAACAGCAACACATTGGCAAATTACGCAGAAAGGGAAACTGTTTCTGAATTCATTATTGGAACTGTTTATTTAATGCAAAAATTGCCTTCGAAAAATTCAGTTCCACAAAGATCATCTTATGCATAAAATCGATACCGACACTGGTTTCGAGTTTATTCATAATACATTGCCCCTTACTGAACTTCAGTAGGGGCTCCCCGTTAGACGATAACAACTGAATGCTCAGTGTCTGGCTCCTGCTTCATCGCAACTAAGCGCCCCGCTCAGGCTGCTGACCAATTCATTATCCTTTTTTTATGCATTATTTTTATGGCTTGCTTCGTAAAATGACAGTGAGAAAGCATCTGAATATCAGTCTGTTTGAATAATATTCTTTTACATGCCAATTTTTTTTCAACTTTTTATTAATGTTTAATGGGCTTCGATTAAACGCAATTCATTATACTTCTGAAAAGCACGTTTATTGCGTTAAATCCACTTCTTATATAAGAACTTTAATCTCTATATTCGCGTTTTTAAATGGTTATAAAAGCTGGTATTAATGGAGTGCCTGTTTTTTTAACCCTTAACTAATAGATATACCCGTAATCATTGAAGATGCTTGATTTTATCCGAAATGGAGATCATTATCCTCGCTATGAAAATATTTATTACATCAGAACAAAAAATCAAACTTGAACGTCTTCACGACACCACTCGTGATGGTCAAGTACGAGACAGAATAAAAGCTATCCTTCTGGCTTCTGAAGGGTGGAGTTCTGTGATGATAGCCCAGGCATTGCGACTCCATCAGACCACCGTTGACCGTCATATCAGTGATTACCTCAATCAAGGTAAACTTCAATCTGATAATGGGGGGTCTGATAGTTTACTTTCTCGAGAGCAAACTGACTTTTTAATCAACCACTTATCTCAAAATCTTTTCCATCACACACATGAAATTGTGGCCTATGTTACTCAGCTCTGGAATATTACCTTTAGCATTCCAGGCATGAATAAATGGCTACACCGTCAGGGGTTTTCTTATAAAAAACCTTGTGGTGTCCCTCATAAATTCAATGCAGAAAAACAGAGACAATTTATTGAATATGATGAAAATCTTAAAGTCACAGCGAAAGACGAACCCATCCTCTTTCTTGACGCGGTTCACCCGACTCAAGGCACTAAACTCGGTTATGGCTGGATGCGAAAAGGCGAGAAAAAAACAGTCAAAACAACAGGAAGCCGAACTCGCCTGAATATATTGGGCACACTCAACCTGAATGCCATTGGTCGTACGGTGTTCCAGGAATATCAAACCCTCAATGACTACAACATTTGCTGTTTTTTCAATGAAATAAGAAAGTCTTATCCTAACTATCATCAAAAAATTCATCTTATTGTGGATGGGGCGGGTTACAACAAAGCTCATCTTGTGAAGGAGTGGGCTTATGTTAGCAATATTGAGTTACATTACCTTCCTCCATACAGCCCAAATTTAAACCCGATAGAGCGATTATGGAAGGTCATGAATGAACATGTTCGAAATAACCGTTATTTCGCTGATAAACATGAATTTCGAGACAAAGTATTTAAATTTTTCACCACAACGCTACCTGATATAGCGGACTCGCTGATGTCTAGAATTAACGACCATTTTCAGGTGCTAAAAACTGCATCTTGAAGTTTCTTGGGTATATATTAAATTATCTAACAGTGGATATTGGCTGTCCATTTTTTTTCCTGTAAATTTCAACTAATAAAGATATACTGTTGATATATAAAGTAATTTTTATCTGAATTCGTAATAATTTAATTATTCATCTTTTTCAGGGTGTTCATTTAAAAACTCCTGCGCTCTTTTCGATACATAATTTAGAAATTCAAGTGCTGTCATATTCCATACTTCTGGGAGAACATCAGCATCATGATAGAGAAAATCAAATCTATTCTCTACATTTTCGGATGTGTTAATAATAGAATCGATTTCTTCTATTAACCCTTTTATCATTCCTCGAGTTGCAACATGAAGAAAGTCATCTATAACATCATTAATCTCTGGCCCAGATATTATCGCATAGTCTTGATTAAAATAAGCATACATCAAAATATCTAGAAAAGGATACTGTTCGTTCATTAAATTAAATTTCCTTGTCTACTGTTGTATTAAAAATATTATGATTAGTTATCGTTATCTAAATAATTTTGTACTCTTTTTGATACATGATTTAGAAAGTCTAAAGCAGTAGTCTCCCATAAATCAGGGTTAAAATCATAACGATATAGTTCTTTGAATTCTCTTTCTACATCTTCGGAATTCTGGATAAAGTAATCAATATCTTTTATTAATTCTTTCATAAGCGTGGGAGGTTCGCTATTTATATACTCAGTTATTACCTTATCTATTGTTGTTTCGCCAAATATATCGCAATTTTGGTTAAAGTAAGTACCTATAAAGTTATCTAAGTATTGTGTTTTAGTTTCTCTTTCCATTAAATCAAACCTCTTTTTTTATTGTTGTATTTAAAAATACTTTAATTATTTATCTTGTTCAGTATGCTCGTTTAAAAAATCTTGTGCTTTTTTTGACACATGCTCTAAAAATTCAAGTGCTGTCATACTCCATACTTCTGGGAGAACGTCAGCATCAGAATATATAAAGTTAAATTTTTTTTCTATATCTTTGGAGTTACATATAAAAGAATTAACTTCTTTTATTACTTCTTTTTTCATATTATTGCTTGTGTTACTAAAAAAGTCATTTATAACGTCATCAAGCTCAGGGCCAGATATTATGTCGTAGTCTTGGTTAAAATAGGCGTACATCAAATTATCTAGAAGTGGGTATTGTCTGTCCATTTTTTTCCTGTAAATTTCAACTAATGATGATATGCTGTTGATATATAAAGTAATTTTTATCTGGATTCGTAATAATTTAATTATTTATCTTTTTCAGGGTATTCATTTAAAAATTCCTGCGCTCTTTTAGATACATAATTTAGAAAGTCAAGTGCTGTGGTATCCCATAAATCAGGATCAAAATCAGAATCAGAATAAACAAGTTTAAATTCTTTTTCTATATCTTTTGAATTGCAGATAAAAGAGTCAATTTCCTCTATTAGTTTTCTTTTCATCTCCTTATTTGTAGTATCAAGATAGTCATTTATGACGTCATCAAGCTCAGGGCCAGATATTATGTCAAAATCTTGATTGAAATAAGCGTACATTAAACGATTGAGTTCCATTTTCTTTTCCATAAATTTTAATTAAATTTGGGGAATGCTGTTAGTATATAGTATTGTTTACTGTTAAATTCAGAATGCTTTAATCATTCATCTTGTTCAGTGTGCTTGTTTAAATAATCTTGTGACTTATTTGACACGTGTGTCAAAAATTCAAGCGCTGTCATGCCCCACCCTTCGGGGAGAACGTCAGCATCATGATAATAATAATCAAATGTGTTCTCTACATCTTCAGAAGAATCAATAAGATCGTTAATTTCTTCTATTAACCCTTTTTTCATTCCCTGAGATGCATCATTAAGAAAATCATTGATAACATCATCAAGCTCGGGACCGGATATTACATCGAAGTCCTGATTAAAGTAGGCATACATTAAGATATCTAGAAATGGATATTGTCCGGTCATTATTTTTCCTGTAAATTTCAATTAATTATAGTATATTGTTGATATATAAAATAATTTTTATCTTAATTCGTAATAATTTAATTATTCATCTTTTTCAGGGTGTTCATTTAAAAATTCCTGCGCTCTTTTCGATACATAATTTAGAAATTCAAGTACTGTCATACTCCATACTTCTGGAAGAACATCTGCATCATGATAGAGAAAATGAAATCTGTTCTCTACATTTTCGGATGTGTTAATAATAGAATAGATTTCTTCTATTAACCCTTTTATCATTCCTCGAGTTGCAACGTGAAGAAAATCATCGATAACATCATTAAGCTTTGGACCTGATATAATCTTATAATCTTGATTAAAATAAGCATACATCAAAATATCTAGAAAAGGATACTGTTCGTTCATTAAATTAAATTTCCTTGTCTACTGTTGCATTAAGAATACTATGATTAGTTATCGTTATCTAAATAATCTTGTACTCTTTTTGATACATGATTTAGAAAGTCTAAAGCAGTAGTCTCCCATAAATCAGGGTTAAAATCATAACGATATAGTTCTCTGAATTCTTTTTCTAAATCTTTAGAATTATGGATAAAAGATTTGATCTCCTCTAATAATTCTTTTTTCATCCCTTTAGTTGTTGTTTCAAGATAGTCATTTATCGTATCGTCAATCTCTGGACCAGATATTATTTCGCAATCTTGATTAAAATAAGCGCCTATTAAACGATTGAGTTCCATTTTGTCCCCATTGAATTCTAAATAATCTTGTACTCTTTCTGATACATGATTTAGAAAGTTTAAAGCAGTAGTTTCCCATAAACCAGAATTAAAACTATGACGATACAGTTCTTTGAATTCTCTTTCTACATCTTCGGAATTATGGATAAAGTAATCAATATCTTTTATTAGTTCTTTCATAAGCATGGGAGGTTCGCTATTTATATACTCAGTTATTACTTCATCTATTTTTATTTTGCCAAATATATCGAAATTTTGGTTAAAGTAAGTATCTATAAAGTTATCTAAGTATTGTGTTTTAGTTTTTCTTTCCATTAAATTAAACCTCTTCTTTTATTGTTGTATTTAAGAATGCTTTAATTATTTATCTTGTTCGTTATGCTCGTTTAAAAAATCTTGTGCTTTTTTAGAGACGTATTCTAAGAAGCCGAAAGCAGTGATGTCCCACAATTCGGGAACGAAATCAGAGTCAGAGTAGGTAAGTTTAAATTTTTTTTCTACGTCTTCGGAATTATGAATAAAAGAATTTATCTCCTTTATTACTTCTCTTTTCATTTTTCTGCTTGTATTACTAAAGAATGCATCTATAACATCATCAAGCTCTGAACCATATATTATAGTACAGTCTTGATTAAAATAAGCATATATTAAAATATCTAGAAAAGGATACTGTTCGTTCATTAAATTAAATTTCCTTTTCTATTGTTACATTCAAGAACACTTAATATTTGTCTAAACAATCTTGTGTCTTTTTCAATACGTATTTTAAAAACTCAAGTGCTGTGGTATTCCATAGTTTAGGGCAGAAACTAGAACTATAATAGAGTACTTGAAAGTCTTTCTCTATATCTTCTGAATTCTGGATAAAAGACTCTATCTCCCCCATTAACTCTCTTTTCATCGCTTCACTTGCAGTATCAAGATAGTCATTTATGACGTCATCAAGTTCTGGGCCAGATATTATATCGTAATCTTGATTGAAATAAGCAAACATTAAACGATTTAGTTCCATTTCTCTTTCCTAAGGTTTAATATGTTGGAAATGCTGTTAATATATAATATATTTTACCATTGAATTCGGAGTGAGTTAGAACTACTCTAACTTTATATAGTTTCTGTATGTTTTTAGATCCATTAATAAGACCAAAACCAACAGGTGTGCTTGAAACATATTCAATCTCTTGTTTTACTCCTTTTGGAGTATGTTTTAGTAAAGTGGTTATTTTTATCTGATTATTCTTTAAGGCTTTTGAAATTACTTTCTCTGCCACATCTTGGTTATAAAATGTGCTTACTTCTCTTAATCTTCCTTTACTGTTTAGTATCCTATCCCTCAACTCCTGCTCCGATAACCCAACATGTTTAGCCAAAGTATGACCACCCGGTTTTAATCCAGTCTCTGACTCATGCTCAATTAATTTAATTCTGCCTACCCGAACAGAGGCAACTCTAACAGCTCCCACTATTGAAGCAAATGATAACGGTACAGCGATATCAACGGTAAGACCTATTTCAGACGCGGTATAGTCATCAGCACCAAATTCTTTTGCTAAATCTGCCGCCGCGCGATAAGTTTCCGTCATTGTTTCTCTGCCGGTTATCATTTGACTGGCAGAAGCATTCATTACATCAAGACTGTGTGCCCCGACAATAACACAGGCCGCTTTAGTGAGTGTGGTCGGGTCGGGTACCAGACAAAGACCGCCGGCACCAATAAGTTCAACCACCCCAGCGGCTAAACCCGCACCCCCTAATATTCGGTTACTCCAGGTTTCTTCTTCAGTAACGGTATTATCCGACAGAACCGCTGCCAACTGAACCGGCGAAAAAACAATGCGTAACCCATTTTCAGATTCTGAATCAACAGCATCATCAGTCAAATAATTGACGTTATTCATGGTTAATAGATCCTGTCATCCCAGAAGCTATAAGAACCTGTTGAACAAGCAAGATTGTTCCAAGTGATATTCTTGTAAGTAAAACAGATAACTTCTTGTGGTGTGCCTGAATTATTGTCTTTGGAGTGCGGATAATTGGATTTTATGCTGGATATAAAAGCATAGCCTAGCCTGATAGAATAGTATTTTTCTAACCCTCCGGTTGGCGATGTTCGGTATAATTCAAATAAACATTCCAGTTCTTCATTTTCAGAAAAACACTGCGCCAGTAAAGGCGAAGATTTATCGATAGGCTTTATTATCATGACCGGATGATGAGAAGCATGTTGCTCTCTGGTCATTAAATGTTGAAGAGTGTAAACGAAAATTTCATTTTCATGACCATGCTGGTAATTATTGCCTATGGAGTTTAAGGAGCCGCAACCCGCGGAGATTAAACCCTGTTTTTTACCTTTCAGTGTTAAATAAATCATATTTGCCATGTTGATCGCCCCTTATACTGTTTGTTTGATTCTTCTGTAGGGTGCGTGGAAAAATCAACCAAAAATTTATAAATTTAAGATAATTTACATTTGTCAGGAGAATGTAAGAAAGAAATCTGGCACAAAATATGATTGATACTATTAGTATGGCAAAGTTATTTATTTTATATATCAAATGGTTAGTCATGATTGCATATTGATCTTTACTCTACAAAGATATGTATACAGGGACATTTTAAATTATGTGATTTCTATGAGATTTGAACATCAGAAAATACTCGGATTTTCAATTTCTATAGTTGTGAAAAAATCGAAGTACAAAAGGGAATAAAAAAACGTGAACATTTTTAAGAGAGATTGATGGGGTATCCGGGGATCGTATTGGTGGCAATGACGTATGATGAGTTGACATTCAGGTAGCATTCGGCAGTTGCCACCTGAACATTTTAAATTATTCTAAATACATACCATTAATCTGATAAAAAACCGCCATATCCAATATCCCAGTAACGTAAATGTAATGATATTAAGGGAACGTGATTTGAATCTTTTCCTTGCAGTTGCATAAATTAATGGCGATATAATCAGTAAGCATGTTGGTGCAAATAGATCGCGGTTATCATTTAAAAGTGCTCTATAAGTCGCACACATGTTATTTAAATCCTTACCAACTACGTAGTGTTCTTCTTCTAAATAGGACATCAAAAATATAAACAACGCGCAAAAAATGGCATAACTGATATTTAAAGCTAAGGCTATAGCTAATCTGCTCATTCTGAAATTCTCATTATTAAATGCATTGTCTTTTCTCTATTTCCACCAATAGTAAAATAGCGGTTTTTCCTTAGTGGGCGTACTTTATTATTAAGTTTCTTTGTATTGTGAATAAGCCGATTTATGTGCCCATAAATAACTTTGA
>NZ_JAJAFX010000036.1:0-55030 GCF_025384845.1 Photorhabdus temperata
ACTTGCGAGTAACGCTAATGAACTGAAAGGAAATTACTATCTATTTGAAATAACGTATTTATTGTATCGGTGATATGACACCGTATGGGTGAAAACAACGATAAGGTGTTACTGCTATGAACAGACAGAAAGCAGTGATTAAATCACGCCGAGAGGCAAAACGGATGATGAAAAAGGATTTACGTCATCAACGTTACCGGGATGATGACAATGTGACTTCTTTGGTACAACTTGGTGGCATAGAAGCCATAGGTATGGCGCGTGATAACCGGGATACTTCGGAAATTTTGCCACGGACTGAAACTCAGCATCGTTATATACGTGCGATAAACTATAAAAAACTGATTATTGCCAGTGGGGAGGCGGGTTGTGGTAAGACTTTTATCAGTGCGGCAATGGCAGCAGACGCGTTGATTAATAAGGAAGTTGACCGGATTATCGTTACGCGTCCTGTATTACAGGCAGATGAAGATCTTGGTTTTTTACCTGGGGATATGACTGAAAAATTTGCGCCTTATTTCCGGCCGGTGTACGACGTTTTATTAAAACGCATGGGAGCATCGTTTCTACAATATTGCCTGCGGCCTGAAATTGGCAAAGTAGAAATTGCCCCTTTTGCCTATATGCGTGGCCGAACGTTTGAAAATGCATTTGTGATCTTGGATGAAGCTCAGAATGTGACGATCAACCAGATGAAAATGTTTCTGACCCGGCTTGGGGAAAATGTCACGGTGATTGTGAACGGCGATATAAGCCAGTGTGATTTGCCTGCCGGAATGACGTCAGGATTGTGTGATGCACTGGAAAGATTTTCCGATGATGAAATCGTCAGTGTTATCTACTTTAATAAAGAAGATTGCGTTCGCTCTCAACTGTGCCGGAAAACGTTACTGGCTTACAGTGAACAACCACGTAGTGAATAATCCGCGAAAATACGCCGTTGAGTTTTTTGCAAGATTCCTCACGGCGTGATCCTTAGCTTGTTTCTTTTATTATGTGGCACCTCTACCTTCATCGTCTAATTCGGGTAATATTATTTTACGTACAATGTTTTTTAAACTTGCGATTAATGGTTTTCGATTAAACGCCATTAACTATCTTTATGAAAAATTATATTTATTGAGTTAAATCCGCCTTTGATATAAAAGCTTTAATACTTTGGTATTTACGTTTTTAAATGATTATGGCAGATTAGTTAAATGTAAAATAAGCTGAGTATATAATCGCGGATAAATGAATTAAACAGGGTAGGGTAAAAAAATGGGAACCCGCCCTGAGTTTGTTGTTTTTTTAGTTTATGGATTTAATCGGTATAAAGTTTTAACCGTTTTTTTATCCCTTTTAACACCTGTTTTTTGTTAAGTTTAATCATCATCGGATATCGTATTTTATGTTTAACGAATGCGGATCATATTTACTTTTTATCTTTATTGACGCTGTTAAATAACCGGCGAGAAAACACTTGAATATCCATCTGTTCGGATAATATTTTTTTGCGTGTAGTCATAATAATTAAGGGGTTAAAGAGACCGCTTTGGGAAAGAACATGAAGACAATGAGGTTGCTAGCAGTCTGTTGCTGATAGTCTTGTTGATAACCTTCATTGAGCACATCAAGCAGGTAACCCAGGCTGCTATGCCACTGGTGACCTAAGAGATAGTAAAGACAAATAATGAATAGTTTTGTCTATTTAATATCTAATCATTAAAATATAACAAAAAATTTACTGCGTCTCGTTTGTTTGGTTGGCTAATATCCGATCAATCAATTGTCTTATCAACTTCCGCAGTCAGCGTTTCAAGACTAACAGGCGATAGTGGGATGCGAGGGGATGGTATTGCCCAATGTTTGATATCGTGGAGAATGGCGGAACAGATTTTTCCCTGACAAGCCCCCATGCCGCACCGTGTTGCCATTTTTGCACTATTCCAATCCTGAAATGATTCAAGCTCTTTTAAACGCACGTCTTCACAGCGGCAGATCAACGTATCGGGTGGAAGTGCCCGCGTGATCTCTTTATTCAATTTAAACGCCTGTGCCGCCGCTGTTGCAAAACGCCGCCATGTTATTCGTTTCTGCCACCATTTTTCAGCTAATGCGTATTCACCACTCGCTGCAAACCCGGCAATGAATCCTTCACAAAGTGCAAGCTCACTGCCGCCAATACCTGTGCATTCTCCTGCGGCATAGACACCAGGTATAGTCGTCTGTTGCCACGCATCTGCCTGAATATTTCCTTGTCCATCCAGCAAGCAACCAAGCAATTGCGCCAATTCCGTATTTGGTCTTAAACCAAAACCACAAGCCAAACGTGTGCAGGATAATTTCTGCTGTTGCCCTTTATTGCTGATATACACACCGGTTAACCTTCCTTCTGCTGAGGTTTCCATTCCCAATACCATACTGTTTTTATAATAATTTTTAAGTGGTATGAGGGTAATGGCTTGACGCAACTTTTCCGGCCAACGGATCAGTCGTAGGCCAAACGAGAATAAGCGGTGCAAAGGCGCTTGTTCAATGATACCAACCACGTTCCCTCCTGCTTTTTTCACCGTTTCTGCAACTGCAAGCAAAAGCGGACCGCTGCCAGCAATAACAACACGCTCACCTGCCATGGGGAGACCATTTTTTATCAGCGCCTGTAATCCCCCAGCTCCTGTGACACCCGGTAATGTCCATCCAGGAAAAGGAAGTAATTTTTCTTTGGCTCCGGTACAAAGAATGATGCGCTGGTAGTGAATAATTTGGTGCTTATCTGCCGTTTCAACAATCACATATTGGTTGTCTGCGGCAATCACTTTACAACCCGGTAAATAGATCAATGTATCTTCTGATAGCACCGATAAATAATGTTTTGCCATCGGCGGTAATGTATGAAATGGCCCTTGACGCCAAATTTGCCCGCCGGCGTTGGGATTGTCATCAGTCAGAATAACGGATTGCTGTCCCTGTACGGCGGCCTGCGCGGCAGCCAATCCCGCAGGCCCTGCGCCAACAACCAGTACATCACAGCGCAGTACCGTAGAAGAAGATGATGTTGCCATATTCAGATCCTCTCAACTTTCATACCAGTTTCACAAACTGTCTGGCAAGCTGCACGACGGCGACCATTAATCATCAAACGGCATTCCTGGCAGATCCCCATACCACAGAAAGGCACTCTCAATTGATGTGATACAGACATACGGCAATGCTCATCACCGGTATAAGCCAGCGCCGCCGCAACAGTAATCCCCGCAGGAACTGTGATCATTTCGTCATCAATAGATAACGCAATAAATGGTGGTTTTTTGAGTGTCATGGCAACCTCTTTTAATAATCTGCGCTATTTGTTTGACGGGCCATAGGGGTAAAGCGTGCAGGTTGGTAAGGCAATGGATCAATCTCTGTTTTTCTATTCAGCATCAATGCAGAGATGATTCTGGCGCTGCCCGGTGCCGTTGTCACCCCTAATCCTTCATGGCCCACAGCCAGCCATAGCCATTCATAATCGGGATGTTGTCCCAACAGCGGCAAGCCATCTGGAGTCGCAGCACGAAAGCCGGACCAGCAACGTAAGATATTCATCTGACCAAGTTGAGGTAAAAAATGGCGTGCGCGTTGGAGCATAGAACGGAGTAGGGCGAGATCAATAGTGTGCTTTTCGTTATGAAACTGGCGTGAAGATCCAATTAAGAGCTGACCAGTAGGGCGGGCCTGGACGTTAAAAGCGATTGACGTACCATCCAGGACATGCGCACTGGCGCTATATCCTAATTCCACTAATTGATGTGTGATGCAGGTAGGGTAACGATCTGTAATCGCCAATTGCCCTTTTTTAGGGACAATAGGTAATTCAGGTAACAGATGTGTGCTCCACAACCCATTTGCCAGCAATATTTTCGGTGCGTAATATTTTGTTCCATCACGCAATACAACGGTTTGAGGTTCTAAGGCGTGTACTTGCCCTTTAATGAACTGAATCTTTTCATTACAGGCAGCAAGAAACCAGTGTACGACATTTGGTGCATAGATAATCCCATCCCCTGGAACACACAAACCACCCATAATTCCAGCTCTTACCATAGGTTCCATTTGATGAATTTGTGTCGCTGTCAGCGGAATATTCTCAATTCCATAGCTGGCAAGATGTGCGCTTTTTTCCTCAGCAAGTTTCATTTCATCTTCTGTATCCGCCAGCCAAAGCGTACCGCATCCACGCCATGCACAGTTTTCGGGCATGTGCGGGGTGAATGTTCGCCATATATCTAATGAATAACTACTCAATGCCAATTCAGCAGGATTATCGTCCATACACACCAGATGTCCCATTCCTGCCTGTGTTGCCCCTTTACCACCATCATCAATCACCGCAACGCTTAAACCATCCTGTACCAGTTGATAGGCGCACGCGGCGCCAACGATACCCGCGCCAACGATGATGACGTCCGGCATTTGAGGTGGGGTCATACGCTGATCCCCCAGACGAAAGGATCGTTCTTCGCAATGATTAATTTGTTATCACCGTAGACATGTGCTGTTCCCCGGATCACCGGGGCAATTTTCTGACCAACCCATTGATATTGGGCTTCAAAAACACTACCAATAATGCTGGATTGTCGCCAAACTTCACCAGGCTGCAATTTTCCATCCGCCGCCAGGCAGGCTAATTTGGCGCTCGTTCCCGTACCACAGGGTGAACGGTCATAGGATTTCCCCGGACATAACACAAAATTGCGGCTGTCAGCATTGTTATCAGGAGCAAACAATTCAATATGGTCGATACACTCGCCGTTTTCGCCAGTAATCCCTGCTTGTTCCAGTGCCTGCCTAACGGCCCAACTGTATTGCGTGAGTTCATCAATATGGTGGGTGGTTAACGAATAACTATGCTGGCTGATCAGAAAAAACCAGTTTCCTCCCCAGGCAATATCCCCGTTGACATCACCTATACCAGGAACATTCACAGTGATATTTTTCTGATAACGATAAGAGAGAACATTATGAACAGACACCGCTCCATCCTTGTGGAGCACTGCCTCCACAAGACCAATAGGCGTCTCAATTTTATATTTTCCAGGTTGAAACCAACCCAGATGATGGAGAGAGGCAATAAGGCCCATAGTGCCATGACCGCACATGCCCAAATATCCTGCGTTATTAAAGAAGATAACACCTATATCTGCTTCAGGTGCAGCGGGCGGACACAAGAGTGCGCCTACCAACACATCATTTCCTTTGGGTTCAAGAATGAGAGCCTTGCGCCAGTGATCAAATTCGGCTTCAAAGCGTTGCCGCTGTTTGGCGACAGTTCCTTTGCCAAGAGATGGAAATCCCTCTACTACTGTGCGCGTGGGTTCTCCACCAGTGTGTGAATCAATGACGCGAATAATCTGATACTCATTTTTCTCTGCCATAAAGCCACCAAGTTAACGTATTTTTAACAAATGGTGGCGTAATATTTCGCTTGCCGCTTGATGAGTTTCATATCGCAACATGCTGAAATCAGCACAATGAAAAAATCACTGAATTATCATTTGGACACCATGAAAAATAATGATCTAAAAATCAAACGGATAAATAAGAACGATAGGAATAACCTTCTGTGATAATTATCACATGAATATAAAATAGTTCTTCTGAACATTGCGGATACGTCGAATCTGATATTTATTTTGATTTTTTTAGTCAAGATAAATAACCAAATACACAAGCTAAAAATCTTATTTTGATGATATATAGACTGGAGATATCGATGATGAATATAGCCCATGACAGCCTATACCCGCACAATGAAAAAAACGGCATTGGCACCAGTGACCATGATGTTTGTAATATTGAGTTTTTATCAACACTTTGTAGTGGGCTTGCTAATCACAAACCCAGTCACCTGCAAGATATTCTCAATGCGGTTGCCTTAATTACACCATTGCTGAATGCGATTCCCAGTGTGGTTTTCTTTATCAAAGATACCAAAGCACGTTACCTAATTGCGAATCTTACGCTGGCTACACGCTGCGGATTTAAATCGATCTCTTCGCTACTGGGTAAAACTTCCTCCGAGATTTTTCCTGCTCAGATGGGCAGTTGTTACACCGAACAAGATTTACGTGTATTACACCAAGGGGTAATTATCCAAAACCAACTGGAGCTCCATTTTTATCATGGACGTAAAACAGGTTGGTGCATGACATATAAATTGCCGTTGTATAATCAACATAATCAAATTATTGGTATGGCGGGAATTTCTCATGATCTGATGGAAGTTAAGGAAAACCATCCCGTGTACCAAAAACTGGCTATTGTTGATGATTATATTCGTGAACATTTTGATCGAACAATTCGTCTCGAAGAGCTGACGAATCTAACACATCTCTCGGTTGCTCAATTGGAACGTTACTGTAAACGCATCTTTCACCTGACGCCCCGGCAGATGATCCACAAAATCAGAATTGAAAAAGCGTCTGAATTGCTGGCGACAGAACTGCCTATTACAGATGTCGCTTTGCAATGTGGTTATACTGATCACAGTGCATTTACCCGGCAATTTAAGGCGTTAACTGGAATCACGCCCAGTAATTTTCGCCAGTCAATGGGCAGGAGTCATTTGCCGCTTTCCTGATATATCCGTCCTTTCGTGATCCAATTTGTCGTTTTACCGCCACGATATTGGGTTAATTCATTTATTCAAGAACTTACCTGTAATCAGGAATTATCTGGCCCAGTAACAATCCCTCAGCTTTAAGTTTGTTATTCCTATTATGCTGATTTCGTCATTGTTCACTGCGAAAAGTGACAAGCTTCTTTTTGGTGAAATAGCCATTATTCAATCAAAACCAATAAATTACATTTTGTTAACAAAATGAAAGCAATTTGCATGTCAAATATCAATCAAAGGATAAGACTATGAGCAAGAAAAAGGTTAACTGGCATGGTGTTTTCCCGGCAGTAACAACCCAATTTAACCCCGATTTTTCCATTAATTTGGATGCCACTCATAAGGTCATGACAAACCTGATTAAAGATGGGGTTTCTGGTTTAGTTGTCAATGGTTCCGTGGGGGAAAACACCTCCCTGTCCATGGAGGAAAAGCGTGCTATCGTTGAACTCGCGGTGGATGTTACTGCTGGGAAAGTCCCGGTTCTTTCGGGTATTGCAGAACTGACAACCGACAATGCGTGCAAAATGGCCTCTGAATGCCGCCAGGCAGGTGCTAATGGGGTGATGGTTATGCCACCACTGATTTATACGCCAACCCCTAAAGAAAACAGGGCATATTTCCGTACAATTGCCGCCTCTACCGATTTGCCCATCATGCTATATAACAACCCCCTGCTGTATAAAAATGATATTACGCCAAAAATTCTGACATCTCTGGCCGATTGCGAAAATATCGTTGCGTTTAAAGATTCATCAGGCAATACACGCCCTTTTAGTGATATTCCCAATGAAGCAGGTGATCGCTTCATTCTTTTTGCTGGTTTGGATGACGTCGTTTTAGAGTCAGTCGCCGTGGGCGCAGAAGGTTGGATTTCAGGCATGTCGAATGCTTTTCCACGGGAAGGGGAGACCTTATTCCGTCTGGCTAAACAGAAACGTTATGAAGAAGCCAGGGAGTTATATCGCTGGTTTATGCCTTTGCTGCATCTGGATTTCCGTCCTGATTTGGTGCAATGCATCAAACTGTGTGAAGAAATGGTTGGCCGTGGCAGTGCGATTACCCGCCCACCACGTTTACCTCTTGAGGGGGAAATATTGGCTGAAGTACGCGCCATTGTAGAAAAAGCCCTCGCAAATCGTCCTTCGCTGCCTGATGTAGGTCTCTGAATTCCAGTTTAGTGTAATAACCCATCGTGCCCATTTTGATACCCTTGGAGGAATCGCTATGTCAGTAACACATTCAGGTATGCAGTTTATTGGTGGTCACAGGCAAGCAGAGGGAGAACGTTGTTTACACAGCCGGCGGGCGGTGGATAATTCATCAATGGGTTATGTGTTTTATCAGGCTACAGTACATGAGGTCGATCTCGCTGTTCAAGCCGCCGCCGATGCATTTACACGTTATAGCCAAACATCATTAGAAGGACGTGCCGTTTTTTTAGATAAAATTGCGGATGAAATTGATGCTCTCGGCGATGATTTCATTGCCCTTGTATCGGAAGAAACGGCTCTGCCACCCGCTCGACTTCAGGGTGAACGGTCGAGAACGAGTGGGCAAATGAGGCTGTTTGCTACGCTGTTACGCCGTGGTGATATTCATGCTGCCCGCATTGATACTGCACAACCTGAGAGAAAACCGCTTCCTAGGGTTGATATTCGCCAGTGCTATATTCCTCTTGGCCCTATTGCGGTTTTCGGCGCCAGTAATTTCCCTTTGGCTTTTTCAACCGCAGGTGGTGACACGGCGTCAGCATTAGCGGCGGGCTGCTCCGTTGTTTTCAAAGCTCATAGCGGCCATATGGTCACCGCCGAAATCATCGCGCAAGCCATTGAGCGCGCTATCATAGCGACACAAATGCCCGCAGGTGTATTCAATATGATTTATGGCAATAGCGTGGGGGCGGATCTCGTCAAACACCCGGTTATTCAGGCGGTTAGTTTTACCGGTTCACTCGCTGGTGGGCGTGCATTGTTCGATATGGCTATGCAGCGATCGCAACCTATTCCGGTTTTTGCTGAAATGTCGAGTATCAACCCGGTCATTGTGCTGCCAAATGCTTTAATACAGCGGGGAAAACAAATTGCCCAAGGACTGGCAAATTCATTCACATTAGGTTGCGGTCAGTTTTGTACTAAACCGGGCATGATCCTGGGCATTCGTTCACCAGAATTTGATCAATTTATTACTCAATTAACGCAGGAAATCACGCTTCGTCCGGCACAGTCAATGCTAAACCAAGGCACATTACTCAGCTATCAAAAAGGTATTCATAAACTGGATAATGAACCCTTAATGACACAGTTAGCCACTGGTGAACATCATGAAAATCAGGCAACTACGATGCTGTATCGTGCAGATATTGCTTTGTTGTTGAATAAAAATGCTCTGCTGCAAGAGGAGGTTTTTGGTCCTGTTATTATTGTGATTGAAGCTGAAAGTCAGCACCAGCTTTTACGCGCAATTGACTGTTTGCAGGGGCAGCTTACCGCGACCTTGATTGGTGAACACGATGAATTAGCTAATGCGCATGAACTCAGTCGACGATTACAGAACATCGCTGGCAGAGTGGTTGTCAACGGCTACCCAACAGGCGTTGAAGTCTGTGATGCCATGGTTCATGGTGGGCCTTACCCAGCGACTTCAGATGCGAGAGGGACTTCCGTTGGCACACTGGCTATTTGGCGTTTTCTGCGTCCGGTATGTCTCCAAAACTATCCCGAAGCCTTACTTCCCCCAGCACTGCAAAACCGTAATCCGTTAAATATTTCCCGATTAATCAATGGGGTGATGAGCAAGCAAGCATTGTAAATCAGTTATCAAATAAGAAACAGAAAAGAGCGAATAATTATGGCGACATATGAAACCTCTCCACTGCCAAAATCCAATTCAGGGCAGGGAAAATTTAAGAAACAGTTAACACTTACGGATTTAACTTTCATCGGATTAGGGGCTATTTTTGGCTCTGGCTGGTTATTTGCCGCCAGTCATGTGTCTGTTATCGCCGGGCCAGCAGGGATTTTTTCCTGGGTGATTGGGGGTATCGCCGTGCTGTTACTCGGCATTGTGTATTGCGAATTGGGCGCAGCTCTGCCGAAATCAGGTGGCATTATCCGTTATCCGATGTTTTCTCATGGTGAACTCATGGGATATTTAATGGGTTCTATCACCTTAATTGCGTTTTCCAGCCTTATCGCCATTGAAGTTGTCGCTGCCCGGCAATATGCGGCTGCGTGGTTCCCTTTTCTCAGTCAGCCTGGTTCTGGTGATCCGACTCTGGCAGGCTGGCTGGTTCAATTTATTTTATTAGCATTTTTCTTTTATCTTAATTACAACAGCGTGAAAACCTTTGCGAAATTCAACAATATTATTAGTATCTTCAAATTCATCGTTCCGCTGCTCGTTATGGCTATCCTTTTTAATTATTTCAATCCGAGTAATCTGCAAGTTCATGGATTCTCCCCGTTTGGGATCTCTGGTGTTGAAGCCGCAGTTTCAGCGGGAGGCATTATCTTTGCTTATCTTGGTCTGACGCCAATTATTTCTGTCGCCGGTGAAGTGGAAAAACCCCAAAAAACCATCCCTATTGCTCTTATTCTGTCTATTCTACTGTCCACGGTTATTTATGTTTTATTACAGTTAGCTTTTCTTGGCGGGATACCTTCTGATTTACTCTTTGGCGGCTGGAACCAAATTGGACAATATTTTTCACTGCCGTTTCGCGATATAGCCTTAATACTCGGTGCGGGATGGCTCGCTTTTTTGGTGGTATGTGATGCAGTGATCTCCCCAAGCGGCACTGGGAATATTTATATGAATGCGACTCCGCGCGTTATCTATGGCTGGGCAAAAAGTGGAACGTTATTTAACGTGTTTACCCATATCGATGAAAAATCGGGGATACCACGTCCTGCACTCTGGTTGACGTTTATTCTTTCTATTTTTTGGACATTACCTTTTCCTTCATGGGAAAAACTTATCAGTGTTGTTTCAGCGGCGTTAATCCTGAGCTACGCATTAGCGCCAGTCACGGCCTCTGCCTTACGCCGTAATGCCAAAGAGATGAAACGTCCCTTTTATGTTAAAGGGTTTGTCATCGTTGGCCCACTCTCTTTTATTGTTTCCGCCTTCATTGTTTACTGGTCTGGTTGGAAAACCGTTTCCTGGCTGCTCGGATTACAAATTGTCTTGTTCTTCATCTACTTGTTATTCAAAAACAGAGTCCCTGTGGGCAAAGTGAGCCTGCGCCAACAGATAACCTCTGCCTTGTGGCTGATCGGTTTCTACAGTGCCATGATCATTCTGTCCTATTTAGGCACATTTGGCGGGAAAGGCATGATTCCTGCGCCTTGGGATATCGTTGCAGTGGCAGTGATGTCTTTGATTGCTTTTTATTGGGGAACCTTTAGCGCTCTGCCCAAGGCTATTTTACCAACGGAAGATGAGGATTAGTGCTAATGGAGCAATCAAATGTTGTAAAAACGGGGGTGATCATAGAGTTATGTTCTCTTATTTCAGCTCCTACCGTTAATTTAATCTAAATCAACATGATTTATAATGCTCTATTTATAGGACATTATAATCATAATAGCGCATAATGTTCGATTAAAGTGACATTAAAAAATTACGTTACAGTTATGTTATAATGTGCTAATAAATATCCGTTATAGCTATTAATAATTTTAATGTGCCATTTTGAGGATGTTATGATATCACATAAAAGAACAGCTTCAGCAATTGCAGAGGAATTGAATGGTTGTAGATCATTCTCGTGATATAGATCACACCGTCAAGATTCCTGAAAAAATCTCCCGGCGTGATCCTTTGCCTATTATGACTGGCCGAAGTTATGCACTAATCATAGCGCAAAGCTATCCATCACTTCATGGCGCAGCTCGTGATAACCTTCCTCATTAAAGCCATGTCTCCAGTAAGGGATGGCATATAACTGGTGGCGTTCATAACCTTTTTCACGGCGAACATAGCGACGAAGCGCTTTTACCATCTTATCTTCACCGGCAAGCCAGAAAGTGACATCTTCTGTTGGTAATGACCAGGATTTGAACGTGGATACCATCTTGTCAGTCACTTCAACACCGCCGGTAATCCAGTGGATTGTTATTCCCGCCGGTTTTTTCAACTCCTGAATATCCTGTTCACTTTCGATACGAATAATCACCTGCCCGGCAGCGTCTGGTTTTATTGTTTCCAATAGCGCCGCAATTGCAGGCAGGGAACTTGGGTCGCCAGCCATATAATAATTGCTGACTTTTGGCAGTAATGGATCAGGACCTCCGGGGTTAGTGATACCGATCCAGTCACCGATTTTGGCTTTGTGAGCAAATTCCACCGCTGGACCACCATGGTCATGCAGTGCGAACTCAATATCGATCTCTTTTTGTTCGGAACGCAGAGCCCGAACGGTGTAAGCACGGGTAACCGGGCGCAGCTCTTTTGCCGGCCATATTGGGCCTTCTGGGGATAGAATGGGTAAGATCGGTTTGGTCTGTCCCGGAAGAGGTAAGAATATTTTTACCAGCCCGCCTTCGCATTCAGTGGGATAAGTGTTCAGGTTTTCACTTTCGAAAGTAATGTTGCGCATATTGGGTGTTACGTCGAAAATTTTTTTTACCTGAACAAGCCTCGGTGGTGCAGGGCGGTAAATATTTTTCTCTTCAATTGTTTTATTAGCCACGTAAAATTCCTCTGGAAAATTTATCGAAGGTAATGATCTGATAAAGCAAAATGCAGTGTAACAGTAATTAACACAAATGCTAATCATTATCATTCAATAAGTTGCGCTGATGCCAATAATTTGATTTATCTGTCTTTTTCAATCCAGTGGTAATTGAATTTCTATTTCTGTACCACCATTTTTACGGTTTTTTATCTGTAATTGTCCACCGATGAGCGTGACTCTGTCTTGCATAATAGCCAGTCCAAATCTGTTTTCATCAATTGCATTTAGATTGATGCCCCGGCCATTGTCACTGACAACAGCAATGATTTTGTCATCAATAGGATAAATACGGATACTGATCCAATTTGCATTGGAATGCTTGTAGCAATTGTTTAAACACTCCCGGATGATTTGTATTAAATGTTTACAGTAACTGTCAGGGATGTGCTGATGTGTCAGACGGTAATTGAATTCAATATTGAAGCTCAGACGATGGTTAAACTCATTAACCAACATCTGTAAAGATTCTTGCAGATTACATTGAGGCTGTTCGTTCCTGAAGGTTGCCAATAATTCTCTTAGTTGGCGGTAAGCGATATTCAACTCATCCTTAATCATATTAAGCGAGGTTAAACTTTGCTTGGATAAGTTATCACTACCGATATACAGGCAATTAACCTGAATTTTAAGGAAAGAGAGCGATTGGGCAATTGAATCATGGAGTTCACGGGAAATAGCGGCTCTTTCTGCTGCCAAAATACTCTGATGGTGGCACTGGATTTGGTTTTCCCGTAACAGTTTATTCGTCATTAGGGCAACCACATTCTGAACCAGGCTTTTTTCATCGGGGGTCAGATCACTATTTCTGTGTGTTTTTATCCAGAGTGTCCCATAATTATCAATATTATCATCCAGATTCCATCTCATAATCAGAGGCATATCGAAATAGGGGCACTGGTGGGGATTGCGGAAGAAATATTCTTGTTGCGATGGATAAAAGATGATTTTGGCTTCACAGAAAGGGATCAGGTGATTGAGATGAGAAAAAATCTCCTGTAGCTTTTCAGGAAGAAGTTTACAGTTTTGTAGTTTGAAATGGCTTTGACAGAGGAAATCCAAATAACCATTTTTTTGTTTCAGTGCGTTAATTTCTGCTTTGTATCTTGAATGTTGCCATTCTTTGACAGGAACAGAGTTATGCACTACTTTTATCAGGAAATATACATTTGTAATGCTTAACATTATCAGCAACGGTAGAATTAAATCTTGAATAGACGGTTTATTAATCAATAATAGTATAAAAAGTAAAAATAAATTTATAATAGAGTTGATCACAAACAACTTTGGGTTTGTGAAGAGAGAGTTATTTGAACTTGTTTTCATCAGGTTAAGATTCCGTTCTGCGATACTGATGAAAACTTTAGCTCAATTTATTAAATAGTGTTAACAATTACTTTAATTTCATGCCTGCTGCTGTCATCAGAAGGCGAAATAGTGTGGAGACAGCAAAAAGAGCCATCACACTGCAAAGCCAGATTACCGCCATCCAGCCTATCCGTTTCCATACGGAAGGGCGTTGGATGTTTTGATCAGTGGTAGCCTTGTTCATGGTTCACTTTCCCCCGGAAAACGTAGTAGCTCCAATAGGTATAAACCAGGATCACTGGGATGATCAGCAGGGCGCCGACCAGCATAAAACCTAAACTTTGTGGTGGTGCTGCGGCTGCTTCATAGCTGATTGCCGGTGGGATAATGTTAGGCCAGATGCTGATACCCAATCCACTGTAGCCAAGGAAAACCAGCAACAGCGCTAACAGAAACGGTGTGTAATGGGTTTTGCGTTTGATAGAACGCAATAGTTTCCAGCCCGACCATGCCACTAACAGTGGAACAGGAAGGAAGAACAATAAATTAGGTAAACTGAACCAACGTTCCGCAATTGCCGGATGGATTAATGGTGTCCACAAACTGATAATGGCGATGACAGCCAGCATCAGAAGAATGAGTGGGCGGGCTACACGGTACATCGCCTGTTGCAGATGGCCTTCGGTTTTCATAATCAGCCAGCCGCAGCCTAACAGAGCGTAAGCAACGACAAGCCCAAAGCCACAGAACAGCGGGAAGGGTGAGAACCAGTCAAAATAGCCGCCCGCATAAGCCCGATTTTCAACAGGGAACCCCTGAATAAAGGCGCCGACCACAACCCCTTGAACGAAGGTAGCAATCACAGAACCACCGATAAAGGCTTTATCCCAGATATGACGATGTTCAGGTGCGGATTTGAAACGAAACTCAAAGGCGACGCCACGGAATATCAGGCCAAATAACATTAATGTCAGGGGGATGGTCAGTGCATCAAGTATAACGGCATAAGCCAGAGGAAAAGCACCGAATAAACCTGCACCTCCAAGTACCAGCCAGGTTTCGTTACCATCCCAGACGGGAGCGACACTGTTCATCATTAAATCACGGTCGCTGTCGCTTTTAATCGTGGGATAGAGCAGTCCAATCCCAAGATCAAAACCATCCATGACAATGTACATCATGGTGCTGAACACAATGATGATGAACCAGATTAACGGCAGATCAATACCCATTTTTGAACTCCTTTTTGGGACCTTTGCGGATAAGTTTCATCATATAGGCGTAACCCACACCAAATACCGAGCTATAAACCACGATAAACAGCAACAGACTGATGCTCATATGTATCTCACCATGTGCGGATACAGCGTCTTTGGTGCGTAACAGACCATAAACCACCCACGGTTGACGGCCTATTTCTGTGGTAAACCAGCCGGCAAGAATGGCGATCAGGCCGGAAGGCGCCATCAAGAACATAAAACGCAGGAAGGGTTTTGATTGGTAAAGCCGTTGCTTATAACGCAACCAGAGTCCCCAGCAACCGGCAATTATCATCAGCATACCCAGGCCGACCATCACTCTGAATGACCAGAAAACTATCAGGGCGTTTGGTCGGTCTTCCGGTGGAAACTCTTTAAGAGCAGGAACCTGCTTATCGATGCTGTGCGTCAAAATCAGACTGGCGAGATAAGGAATCTCCACGGCATAACGCGTCTCTTCCCGTTCCATATCAGGAATACCAAACAGGATCAGCGGAGTTGCTTCGCCGGGACGATTTTCCCAATGACCTTCCATTGCCGCGATTTTGGCGGGTTGATGCTTGAGTGTGTTAAGGCCGTGGGCATCACCAATCAACGCCTGCAAAGGAGCAATAATCAGGATCATCCACATCGACATGGATAGCATTTTTTTCATTGCTGTCGAGTCATTGCCTTTTAATAAATGCCATGCCGCCGAAGCTGCAACAAAGAATGCTGAGGCAAGGAATGCCGCAGTACACATGTGAGCCAGACGGTATGGAAAGGAGGGATTAAATATAACTGCCAGCCAGTCGACGGGGACGACCTGATTATTGATAATTTCATGGCCTTGTGGGGTTTGCATCCAGCTATTAGAGGCCAGTATCCAAAAGGTGGATATCAGAGTACCCAGCGCAACCATACAGGTGGCGAAAAAATGTAACTTTTCACCCACTCGGTTCCAGCCAAATAACATCACGCCAAGAAAGCCCGCTTCAAGAAAGAACGCGGTCAGCACTTCGTAAGTCAGCAAGGGGCCGGTGATCGAACCGGCAAACTCGGAGAAAAAACTCCAGTTGGTGCCGAACTGATAAGCCATAACCAGGCCGGAAACCACTCCCATGCCGAAGTTAACTGCAAAAATTTTCGACCAGAAGTGATATAACTCTTTGTAATCGCTATGACGGGTTTTCAGCCATAATCCTTCCAGTACTGCTAAGAAACTTGCCAGCCCAATCGTGATTGCTGGAAAGATAATGTGAAAGGAGACAGTAAAAGCGAACTGAATTCTGGCCAGTTCCAGAGCACTTAAGCCAAACATAGTGACCTCTTATTTTTAGTTTGAATAAAGGCAGGAAATGTGTGTGGGTAAGTAGAACATGAAAAAAATAACTATAATAGTGACAGTTTTCTGTATATTGACTATAACAGTTTTCACGGAGGTCTGAATTTATGAAGCGTTATGAACAATTTGCCAAACAAATTCTGCAACATATTGAAGATGGTACCTGGCTGGTAGGAGATAGACTACCTTCTTTGAGAGAGTCAGTGAAATTATCGGGTTTGAGTTTGATGACAGTTGTTCAATCGTATCAGTTATTGGAAAGTCAGGGATGGATCACTTCCCGGCCTCAGTCTGGTTATTATGTCACCAAGCGTTTACAACCATTTGCGGCGGCGAAAGGGGGAAAGCGATTACATCTGAGCGAAAGCGTGGAAATAAGCGCTTCTATTTTTGATGTATTACAAGCGTGCAAAGATCCTTCGATTATTCCTTTTGGTTCAGCATTCCCGGATCCATCCTTATTGATTCAGCCTAAACTTACCAAAGCGTTAGCGGCAGTCGCCAGGCGAATAGCACCGCACAGCTCTTTAGCCAACTTACCTCCGGGTAATGATAAGTTACGCCGTAACATATCGCGCCGCTATGCGATGCATGGTATTCATGTTTCTCCTGATGAAATTGTGATTACCGCTGGTGCGATGGAATCATTGAGCTTCAGTTTGCAGTCAGTGACTGAGCCGGGTGATTGGGTGGTCATTGAATCGCCGGCTTTCTATGGTGCTTTGCAGGCAATTGAGCGTTTACGCTTAAAAGCGGTGGCAATAAAAACCGATCCGCAAAACGGTATTGATTTAGATGCGTTGGAGGAGGTGCTGCAAAAATATCCGGTAAAAGCCTGCTGGTTAATGACTCACTTCCAGAATCCATTAGGTGGAACGATGTCTGCCGACAATAAATCACGGTTGGTGAATATCCTTAACAGTAACCAAGTGGTGCTGATTGAAGATGATGTGTATGGTGAACTCTATTTCGATCAGCAACGGCCTATACCGGCGAAAGCGCTGGACAGTGAAAGCAACTTTATGCACTGTGCTTCATTTTCTAAATGCTTGGCGCCGGGATTCCGAGTAGGTTGGGTGGCGGCAGGAAAGCACGCCAGAAAAATCCAGCAGTTACAAATGATGAGTACCGTTTCTGCCAGCATACCGACGCAACTGGCTATTGCCGATTATCTTGCTGAAGGGGGATACGATAAACATTTACGCCGTCTTCGCCGTATATTGGAGCAACGTCAACACCAAATGCTACGGGCGATTGGTGACTATATGCCTGAGTCAGTCAAAGTGAATCGCCCGAAAGGCGGGTATTTCCTCTGGCTGGAATTTGAGCCACTGTTCAGTGCCGAGCGGCTTTATCAACTGGCATTAGCGGAAGGGATTAGTATTGCGCCTGGCTGTATGTTTTGTACCAGCGAACAGTTTAACCATGCCTTTCGTCTTAATGTCTCTTTTGATTGGAATGAGGAAATGGAACGTGCTATGCAGACTTTAGGTCATCTTTGCCATACTTTATTGGCTGAATGTGGGAATATATCGCAATAAAAAATCAGGTATATCCCTATACAGGAGAATTTTGTGAAGCAAACAACGAACTGCTCTCAAGTGGCCCGATTCCCTAAGGCTGTAGCCCTGCCGGAAGAAGTGAGACGGGTTAATGTGGCTGGTGAGTCTTGGGATAGTTGGTTTGATGGCCCCGGAGTGACTGCCGATTTCATGACAGAATGTGGGCAGTTGCTGGTGCAAGAGCGTGAGGGGTTCTGATTTGATATTTGTATTTGTACACTGTATTTCTTGCTTGTTCTGATGAAGTATTTTATCTCGGAGATATTCATCATGGTGTCCACGATAAATTTGCGGACACCATTTTGTCAGTTATTTCACCATATCAACTTATTCTATACAAAGTGCCCTTACTCTATTTCTTTTCTTTCTTCCGGGTTGTCATATTGTTAATCCAATCTTCCAATGTTTCCTTCTGTACTTTCTCGAATGCGGGCCGCGCGTTTCTCCATGCTTCGTAACTCAGTTGATATTCTGCTTGTGGTAGAAGGTAAGTAGATTGAAATTCGATAGTGCCTTTATTATCTTCTAAAGCGATTATTGAAAATTCAGACCAATATAAGAAACATGATACACCTCTTGACGATGTGGCAAACACGTTTTGTACGAAATTAGATCGAGTCTGTTTTTTACCCGCATATGATAACGCAGCGAGAGCCAGTTGCCTCAAGGGGGCTCTCATCTGGCCTCTCTCCAGATAAGTTAAACCTTGGAAGCTTTCCAGGAAAGAGTTGATCAAAACATCCATATTACGGCTTTTTTGAACAACATTTTGTACGCTTTTTGATATTAAGGAAAGGATCGGTACGCCCGATAATTCTTTTGTAAATGCAAAGAAGTGTTCTTTATTGCCTTTGCCTTCAGGATCTAACGCATTATAATCTGAAACTGCACGACATATATTCACTATAGTTTGCAGGCCTTCGGTAACGCTGACCGGATATTTATATGATGTGGCAGACTGTTTTGCAAGCAGTACATAATTTTCTGTAGCTGCGGCGTTAGCTGGACTTTGTACTTTGGAATAATCTTCAAGATCTGAAATATCTGTGAAAATGTTATCTGAGCGTTGCCAATCTTTCAGCAACCTTGTTCCTCCTTTGTCAATATGTTCCATCCATTCTTGGGCTTTTTTTACTGCGTAATCAGGATTGCTTAAGATATTTTCCATGATTTTTGTCCTTTATAGATTTATTAAACTAGATATTGAATGTTAAAATACTGTTGAAAATAGGGAACGATATTGAATCCTATTTGCAACAATGCCTATAATCTGTTTATAAAAACACTTTAATTTATGTTTTTAGTCTGGTTGTCATACAGTCAATTAAAGATTCGGTTGATATTTTATTTTCTTTCTCGAATGCCGGTCTTACATTTTCCCATGATGCTTGACTGAGATTATATTCTGCCTGTGAAAGTTTATATCTGGATGTGAATTTTATAGTACCTTTATTATTCACTCTCTTTATTGTTAACACAGAGGAATACAATATAAGTGAAGCGCCATTTGGGGATTTAGTAAGAACGTATTGTACGAAATTGGATTGTCTTTCTTTCTCATCAGCATAAGATAAAGCAGTATTAGCCAATGCTTTTAGATAGATTTTGATTGTAATTTTATCCTGAGGAGATAGTCCTCTAAAGGCTTGAACAAAAGAATCGATTAGGATATCAGTATCATGGCTTTGTTGAGTCACAATACTGGAGTCTGCCCACAATAAAGAGAGAAATGGAACATTCGCTATTTCTTTTGTGAATGCAATGAACTTTTTCGCATTGCCATTACCTTCTGGTTTTAAAGGATCATAGCCTGAAGCTATGCGGCATAAGTTGATGATAGTTTGCAAACCTTCAGTGACGCTCACCGGGTATTTATATGATGTAGCAGATTTTTTTGTAAATATCGAGTATTCATTTGTTGCTGCTACACTGGCCGGGCTTTGCACGTCAGAAAGATTTTCAGGTGCCGGGGAAGGAGAAAAAATGTTATCGGGATATTCCTGTGTTTTTAGGTATCTTAGTTTTCCTTTTTTAATATACTCCAGCCACTCTTGAGCTTTTTTAAATTCATAGTCAGAGCTGGTGAATATATTCTTCATAATTATTTTCCTTATAAGTTTATATAATTAATTATTGAATGTTTATTTTTAATTCAGGTTAATTCTGCCTTTAGGAAATATAATTTATTTTAGATCAATAAGATATGATTTTATTTTGTATGATAAATATATTTTCTGAAAGCCGGTAATATCTATGTCAATTGATAGAAATTGCATCTATGATATTCCCATAATAGTTTAAAAATACAATATGTAAAGTTTATTATCATGAAATTTGCTTTTAGGATATTTTATAAAAATAATCCTTTATTATACAGCTTGATAATGTATTTATATCTGCTAATAATTTATTTTATTATCAATTATATATTGATTTATTTTTTGTTTATATTTATTTGAAATGAATAATTACAAGTAAGGATTGTTATTGATTATATTAACTTCTTGGTTAAAATGTTTTTGTCGTTTGGTTTATCTTGTTTTATTGTTATTAGAGATGAAAGGTAGGGTAACGATAATAACGAGATTTTAATAACTTATATTAATCAAGGAAAGGTCGGTGTCCATATAATTATTTAGCTTGGCATTATCATCTTTCGTAGTTGAGAACACTTCGAAAATTCATTTTAATATACGATTGCTGGAATTGTAAATTAGCTGGAAAGCTCTATTCCATTGGGATTGTCTAGATTCGTTGATTAAGCTTCTCGAGCGTAAGAATAAAAAGGCGTCAATTGTCATTTTTGACGAAGATAAAAACTTTGGTTGTGGGGAAGTTTATAATTCTGATTATCCGTGGCTTTTAATGAATACACCTGTCGAAGATCTTTCAGCAGTTTATGGTGTGTTAGATGATTATATTGATTGGAATAGGACAAAAAACAATGGGGTTATTAAAAGATATGTGTCCAGGAGTAATTTTGGAATTTATCTGAAGAGTAAACTATCATCAATAATTTATGCTGTTAACGTGCAGGAGGATAGTTTTAAAGAATACAATATAGTCCATAGGGTGACGGCCTTTTATGGCGAGCGATCGTTGATGGATTTAAAAAATTATGAGGAGAGTAGTTCTATATTCAATCCAATCCGTGACCATATCATAGTTTCCATGCTACTCGTAGATGAAATAATGAATGTAGGTCATCACGTCACACTATAATGATGCAATAGTAGTAGCAAATCATTTACGGTCATTCATAATAACTGTGAGTGATATTAATTTTCTAAAACTCTGTCAATATAGAGAATAAACTTTATATTTTTGTTTCTATTGCTTTAATAAAATATATATTTAGATAGTTCAGTTGAAAACTGAGCGAGGAGATAGAAAGAAACCCTTAATAAAGAAAGGAGTTGATTATGAAAAAATTGTTTTTCTCGTTGTTTGCGTTGCTGTTGTTGAGTACCAGCAATATTGCCTCTGCCGCTTGTGCTTACATGAATGTACATAACAGTGGGGCAAGTTTGGCAGTCAACGAGTCCAGCGATGTGTATGGTCCATTCTCTATTTCTTGCTTGGGAATGGTTTCGTTCACGTTCCAGGATTTGTCCGGCAATAACCCTACAAGTACCATCAATCACCTCATTGAAAAGATGGACGGTGGATCGTGGAAAGTCGTTTCCCAAACCACTAGCTATGGTGAACGTTCCGTTACTCGTAGTTTTTTCCCGACTGCGACAGGTTCGTATCGTTATCGAATCGTAAACAGCGGCCAGAGTGTTGTGCGTAACTGGCGAATGGAAGGGCGAATACCATTGTTTACGATTCCTGGCACTCGTTGATAATAACCAGCTACTATAGCCGGAGAATTGCGTTTCATTCTCCGGCTTTGTTAAGTAAAGGGCCGCTAGTGCAGTCAGCGAGAGTGCGAGCTACCTAATCTTGGACTCTTTCGTGCGGTTGGAACTGAAACGTTGATCAGACATTAAACAAGAAATTCATCACATCGCCATCTTTAACGATATACTCCTTACCTTCTGAACGCATTTTGCCGGCCTCTTTTGCGCCTTGTTCGCCTTTATAAGTGATGAAATCTGCAAAAGCGATAGTTTGCGCACGGATAAAACCTTTTTCGAAATCAGTGTGGATCTTACCGGCAGCTTGCGGTGCGGTTGCGCCTACAGGGATTGTCCATGCCCGGACTTCTTTCACACCGGCGGTGAAGTAAGTTTGTAGATTCAGTAACTGATAGCCAGCCCGGATCACGCGGTTTAAACCGGGTTCTTCCAGACCAAGTTCAGCCATAAACTCTTCACGTTCATCATCTTCAAGCTCTGCAATATCGGCTTCTACCGCAGCACAAACAGGTACGACAACCGATCCCTCTTTTTCTGCGATTGCACGAACAATATCCAGATGAGGATTGTTTTCAAAACCATCTTCGTTGACGTTAGCAATGTACATCGTGGGTTTCAGCGTCAGGAAACTCAAGTAGCGGATAGCGGCTTTCTCTTCAACACTGAGATCCAATGCTCGCAACATACCGGCTTGTTCCAGATGCGGCAGGCATTTTTCCAGCGCTTCCAGCTCAGCTTTGGCATCTTTATCGCCACCTTTGGCTTTTTTCTGGACGCGATGAATGGCTCGCTCACAAGTGTCCAGATCGGAAAGGGCCAGTTCTGTATTGATGATCTCAATATCAGCAGCAGGGTCAACCTGACCGGAAACGTGAATGATATTGTCGTTGACAAAGCAACGTACAACATGGCCGATAGCTTCCGTTTCACGAATGTTAGTCAGAAACTGGTTGCCCAGACCTTCACCTTTTGATGCGCCTTTTACCAGACCGGCAATATCGACGAATTCCATTGTGGTAGGCAGGATACGTTGAGGTTTTACAATTTGCGCCAGTTGCTCAAGCCGTGGATCGGGCATCGGTACTACACCGGTATTTGGTTCAATGGTGCAGAACGGGAAGTTTGCTGCTTCGATACCTGCTTTGGTCAGCGCATTGAATAATGTTGATTTCCCGACGTTAGGCAAGCCAACGATACCGCATTTGAATCCCATAAATTTTCACCTTAAATTACTTATAAATCAAAAGGCTAGGGTAGCCTTTGTGATGAATCAGAAAAAATTGGCGCCATTATACACGGAATGGCGAATTATCACGATCCCGCAAATAGGATTTATCCATTCTGTGTCGTCAGGCACTGGCTTTGAAGCTGTGCAAGCGGTTGATCGCTTTATCCATACCTTGTTTCATCAGAATATCAGTGCAGCGCAGAGCTTCATCAATCGCGTCATCAATCAGCTTTTGTTCACTGGTTGGTGGTTTTCCCAGCACAAAGCCAATAACTTTATTTTTATCGCCCGGATGACCGATACCAATACGTAAGCGATAGAAGTTAGGATTATTACCAAATTTGTTTTGGATATCTTTCAAACCATTATGGCCGCCATGACTTCCGCCCAGCTTCATTTTTGCCACTCCCGGCGGTAAATCGAGTTCATCATGTGCCACCAGAATTTCATCCGGTTGGATACGGTAAAAGGAGGCGAGGGCCGCGACAGATTTACCGCTGAGGTTCATAAATGTTGTCGGGACTAACAGACGAACATCATGGCCGCACATATTAATTCGGGCGGTGTAACCGAAAAATTTACTCTCTTCTTTCAATGGCTGATTGTGGCTCTGTGCCAGCAGGTCGAGGTACCAAGCCCCGGCGTTGTGCCGGGTTTGGGCATATTCAGCACAAGGATTAGCCAGACCGACAATTAATTTTATGTTACTCACTATTTTTCTTCACTTTTAACAGTAAAAACAATAAAGAGGGGTAGTTTACCTGTCAGGTGCGACGAGTACAAAGTTCAGTTTGATTATTCTTCCCTTTAGGTGATTACTGATGGTTATCGGTCGATAAGTCATTTTCATTATGTAAAATTGTAAAAAATAATTTAATAAATTTCGCAATTGTAATAGCAAGTGAGGAAACGGATGGAAAAGAGTAATTTCCATATATTGGACGAAAATGATTTTGATATATATCTGGTTTTAGGGTATTTGGTTTTTCATTGCTATCAATTATAAAAAATAGTTGGTCATTTAAGTTGTAACAATGTGCCATTATTCTTTTTATAAGCTAGACTATAATTGAAATAAATTATTGTGAACTGTTTTTACAATAATTCAACATATTGCTCATAAAATAAGATTATTTAATTTAAGGAGAATATATGAATCCCAAGAATGATTTTAAAGCTTTTTCTATTAGTAACAACGCGAATGTAGTGAGTCAAGAAAGGTATGAAGAAAGCCAGAGTTTGAAGACTGGGTTCCCACCAAACAATATTACAGTTCATTTGCTCAATAAGGTATTACGTCAGTCGTCGGCAATATCATCTGTTGTAGCTAATTTTATTGCGACATATTCCGGCAATGATATTCTGGACGATGGTGATATAGTTAAACTTGCTGCTCAATTAAATAGAGCGTTAGAACAAAAAATCGCAATCGAAGTGCCAGATGCCTCATTGACACAAAAAGGTGTTACTCAGCTTGCAGATAAAATAGGTAATAGTAATACTCTCGCGGTAACTCAGAAGCTTGTTTCTGATGTAAATGATAATGCTAATAACCGATTGGCAAAAGACCAAAACGGTGCAGATATTCCTGATAAAAACGCGTTTGTGAAAAACCTCGGCTTAGCGGAAACAGTGGAATTGGCGAAAAATGCAGTATCGGTCAATGGTGGAAATTATCCAGGGTATTTTAGGTTTAAACAGATTGAAACGCTTCCCACTGAACGTAATGCGACGATGTTAGTTTCTTGGCAGGGTGCTAAACCGACAAATGAGATAGTCGGGTTTACGCTTTACAATTGGTATGACAATTATATTAAAACAGGTATTGTGCGTGGCGGTAGCGTCGATACCTACGGATATACGATAGATATTAATGGCAAACGGTTTTTTTCTGTTTCTCCGGAGGGCCGGATTGAATCTGCATCAGCGAATATAAAAGGGAATGCGGGTGCTTTTAATATAACACATGATGCTGGTAGACATGCATATTTTCAGTTTATTGAGGAAGCAACAAGGACGGCCTACGTTGGATTTCCAGGTGACGGGTCACCGAATTTTGATATTTGTAACGAAAAAAAATCTAGCAAATTAACAATTGGTGGAGAGTTGGCTGCATATATTAATAACAATCGGGTTTTTTCTGTTTCTCCGGCGGGTCGGATTGAAGCTGCATCAGCGAATATAAAAGGGAATGCAGGTGCTTTTAATATAACACATGATGCTGGTAGACATGCATATTTTCAGTTTTTTGAAGAGGCAAAAAGAACGGCCTACGTTGGATTTCCAAATGATGCAGCACAGGATTTTCATATTTGCAACGAAAAAAGATACGGCAGATTGACAATTGGTGGCGATAAGTTGAAATATAACGACAACTCTATTGCAGTTTTTAATGATAATTGCATCACCGACACTAACGGCAATCTTAAAGTATCCAGTCCCATAGTGAGTATTCATCCAAACGGAACTTACGAGCTAACTCGTGAAGCGGAAGGGGTGACTGTTAAGCGGATAGAGACCGGGAAATATCGTATCAGCGGTTGCAATGGTTTTGCTAAAGATGGGGCATGGGGAGTGCACGGTGGTACCATCGTCCCGGCAGACAGCAACGGGTTAAATCTGATTTGGGTTTATGAATTGGTAGACACATTCAGTGGTGATATAACCATTGAATGCTATCATCGTCAAAATACCGATGCGCCAATATTTGCTCAAAATAAGCGTGTCAAAAGTATTAACGGTGATGGGGAAGCTATTTATTACCATGATGGTGAGTTATGCGACATCCCTGATGGACGAGTACTCAATGTTCGGGTACAACTGCCGGAAAAACCACAAGAATAATGTAATCGGGGATAAATAGCCCTTTATTATTCGCACTCTCTGTCTCCATTATTTTAACAGCCTTAAAAAGCTGAGTTATTTGCCGGGTTCACAGAGAGTCGGTTTTACCTGTCAGTATACAAATGGATATTTTAGCTTTAGAGTTTATTCTAGTTACATTGGATCTTTGTATCGTTATGAACCGCTTAAAATAAAATTTTCATCAATTGGTCTAGGTTGCCTGGATGATCGGATACATCGAGGAATATCGATATTGTTAAACTCATAACTATATTAGACTCTGGATATTTACGAGATATTGATTGCGTGGTTTATTATTAAATAAAAATATATAACCTAAATGGAATTTCACAACTATCATTGTTATATATCAAGATTACAGCTAAAAACTGAACTTCTTTTTAAATGAGGTTCAGGTTATCTAAGTTATTATTTTTATCATGTTATTTATCACTATAAATAGGGAATTGCGATTAAATCTTTGTTAGTTGTGATCGTGTCCGCAATGACCTTTTAGCAAATAGAGCTATACTCTATAGTGTAAGTAAACATAAGTTTCTTGACTTTAGGTTCTTAGTGAGCACGAAGAGTGTTGGAGGTAACATATGAAACGTCAGAGTGCCTTCATAGTTGGTAATGTATTGATGGGTGTTGGTATGTTGACCATCGTTAGCAGCCTGGCTTATACATTACTGCCCCATATCTTCGGTTTTGGCTGGCCTGAATTTTTATCTGAAGCAGCGCTATTGGGAGTTTTTATTGGTGCTCTTGTTTGGTTAGCTGGTGCCGGTGTGGGAGGCCGGGAAGGTGTGGCAGATCGTTACTGGTGGTTGAAAAATTACGATGAGCGTTATCGTCGTGGTGATCATCGGTATCCATAACAAAAACAGTGTTAGTCAGAATTTTTGCTAATGGAGGAATATTATTATGACTCCGGATAAGCAGAAAACCCGTTGAAGTTCTTGGCAACGGGTTTTTTCTTAAGCGCGATTTATGAATGAAACTTAGTGTTCAAACATCGCAGAGATTGACTCTTCATTACTGATGCGGCGGATCGCTTCAGCTAACATACCGGATAAAGTCAGAGTACGAACCTTATTCAGCGCCTTGATCTCAGCAGACAATGGGATGGTGTCACAGACAACCACTTCATCAATAACCGAGTTTTTGATGTTGTCCACCGCGTTGCCGGAGAAAATCGGGTGAGTTGCATAGGCAAATACACGTTTAGCTCCACGCTCTTTCAATGCTTCAGCCGCTTTGCATAATGTACCGCCGGTATCAATCATGTCATCAACCAGTACGCAGTCGCGACCAGCAACATCACCAATAATGTGCATCACCTGAGAAACGTTAGCCCGTGGCCGGCGTTTATCAATGATAGCCATATCCGTGTCATTCAGCAGTTTGGCGATAGCGCGGGCGCGGACAACACCGCCAATATCCGGGGAAACAACGATAGGGTTTTCCAATTCTTGCTGTAACATATCTTCCAGCAGGATCGGGCTACCAAATACGTTATCAACCGGAACGTCAAAGAAACCCTGGATCTGTTCAGCATGCAGATCAACTGTCAGTACGCGGTCTACGCCGACACTGGACAGGAAGTCTGCGACAACTTTTGCGGTAATCGGCACACGGGCTGAACGGACCCGGCGGTCCTGACGGGCATAACCGAAGTAAGGGATTACTGCGGTAATACGCCCGGCGGAGGCACGGCGCAGTGCATCAACCATAACGACCAATTCCATCAAGTTGTCGTTAGTCGGTGCACAAGTGGACTGGATGATGAAAATATCACCACCGCGTACATTTTCGTTAATTTGTACGCTGACTTCACCGTCGCTGAAACGACCGACAGCAGCGTCTCCAAGATTGGTGTACAGGCGGTTGGCAACACGTTGTGCTAGTTCAGGGATGGCGTTACCAGCAAAAAGCTTCATATCGGGCACGAGAAAAACCTCAGGCTTGCGTCCAGAGAGATATTGTTGACCAATGCTCAAATGAACGATATCTGTTCATTGGTTCAATAACCGGGTATCCCAGAGCGGAAATTATGCAAAGGTGAATTGTTGACGCCACGCGCAACAAAACCATGCAACCACTCAGGGGCTTGATTTAACACCTTACGGGCCGATGCTTCTGATTCGAATTCGCCGAATACACATGCACCGGTCCCTGTCAGGCGTGACGGCGCGTATTCTAGCAGCCATGAAAGAAGCTGTTCAACCTTACGAAAACGTTTTCTTACAAGAGATTCGCAATCATTTGCGTACGGAGCCTGTAATAATGCGGGCAGAGAGCGAATTGGTGTATCACGTTTTAATTCCGGATCTGTGAAGACGCGCAGAGTTGGGATCTCAATCCCAGGGTGAGCAACCAGATACCATTTCTCTTCCGGCTTTGCTATGTGCAGGATTTCACCAATACCTTCTGCAAATGCGGCGTGACCTTTGATAAAGATCGGCACATCAGCGCCAAGACTTACGCCGAGGGTTGCCAGTGTCTCGTCTGTGAGGCTGGTTTGCCAGTGGTAATTCAGGGCAATCAGTACCGTAGCGGCATTCGATGAACCGCCTCCTAATCCACCGCCCATGGGCAGACGCTTGTTGATACAGATATCTGCACCTTGATGGGCAATGCCAGTGCCGTGTTGATGGCTGTAGGATTGCAACAGACGCGCTGCGCGAACAATCAGGTTGTTATCGTGTTCTACACCTTTTACCGGTGTCAGTAAGTGGATTTCATTATCCTGACGTGGGGTGATGGTAATTTCATCACCATAATCCAGAAACTGAAACAAGGTTTGTAGCTGGTGATAACCATCAGCGCGGCGACCGGTGATATAGAGAAACAGGTTAAGTTTTGCCGGTGAAGGCCAGGTCAGCGTCATTATTTTGTGGTCCAGTTATCCATTTTCAGCTTAATGCGACGGTCGCCCTGAGTCAGTTCAAGGCGGTCAGGAAGAGGAGGGGTTATGGCGGTATCGTAGGACTGATAATTAACCTGCCATGTTGCGCCATGTTGTTGATAGTTTAAGGTTTTCAACAGATAGTTAGCATCCAATTTGAAGTCTTTTGCGTCACCGGGCAGACCGGTTATCCAATGTCGCAGATTATCCAGTGGAATATCCATATCGGTGAGTTGATAAATGATCTCTTCAGGATTATCACTGAAATATTTTTTACCCTGGCTATCGGTTAATTGCGTCATGCCGGGTTGAACGACCAGTTCTAATTCAGTGCTGCCCAGAGGATTCGTTAATAATAAACGGTAGCGCTCAGGGTTATATTGCTGCCAGAAAAAGCGGGCATAAACTTTCTTTTCACTAGCCAGATAAGCAAAAGATCCACGGGTCTGGTATTGGTTCAGTTGTTGTAGTTGTTGTCTGTGTGCCCTCCACTGAGGGGAGTCTGCCGAACCGGATCCACCAGGTTGCGTTAATGTACAGGCGGTCAGCAGCACGCAAGAGAGTGGCAGCAGACGGAATAGTGATAATTTTTGCATTGGCTTCATCAGCAATCTCTGATTAATAACGTGAAAATTCTTACACCACTTAATAATGAAGAATGGTGCATTAATCCAGTTAAATCTCAAAAAATATCCTGAATAATGAGATTAGACGTGGTTGATCGTCTTTTATTGAACGGAGGTATCAAGTAGAATGCACAGCTAATTAAGAGTCCTTATTAAGGGTGATGATTTCATCAAAACAAGATGTTTTTTACGATGAACTGCCTTCCTGCTGATAATTCAATATGACTTTGTTAGCACTTGGTATCAACCATAAAACCGCTCCTGTATCCCTGCGTGAACGAGTGACTTTTTCACCGGACACTATCAGTGAAGCACTCGGCAACCTTCTCCAGCAACCCCTGGTGAGGGGGGGAGTTTTATTGTCAACGTGTAATCGTACAGAGCTTTATCTCAGTGTAGAACAGCAGGATAATCTGTATGAGCAATTAATTAACTGGTTGTGTGAATATCACCAGCTTAATCCCAAGGATCTAAAATCCAGTATTTACTGGCATCATGATAATGAAGCCGTCAGCCACTTGATGAGAGTGGCGAGTGGGCTGGATTCGTTGGTACTTGGAGAACCTCAGATCCTTGGGCAAGTGAAGAGAGCATTTGCCGAGTCGCAGGACTGCCGTTCTTTATCGAGTGAATTGGAGCGATTGTTTCAAAAATCATTTTCTGTCGCCAAGCGCGTCAGGACTGAAACAGAGATTGGTTCAAATGCGGTTTCCGTCGCTTTTGCGGCTTGTACCCTGGCGCGGCAGATTTTTGAAACACTTTCTGAACTGAATATTTTGCTGGTTGGTGCAGGGGAAACCATTGAGCTGGTTGCCCGCCATCTGAAAAAGCATCGGGTGCACCATATGATGATTGCTAACAGAACGAGAGAGAAGGCGCAGGTATTGGCTGACGAAGTTCAGGCGGAAGTGATCACTTTATCTGAAATTGATACACGTTTAGCCGAAGCTGATATTGTCATCAGTTCAACCGCCAGCCCTTTGCCTATTATTGGTAAAGGCATGGTTGAACGTGCATTAAAGTTACGCCGTAACCAACCCATGTTGCTCGTTGATATCGCGGTTCCCCGTGATGTAGAGCCTGATGTGGAAAAATTAAATAACGTCTATCTCTACAGTGTTGATGATTTGCAGGCAATTATTCAGCACAATCTTGCACAGCGCAAAGCGGCGGCTGTTCAGGCTGAATATATTGTTCAGCAGGAAAGCGGTTATTTTATGGACTGGCTGCGTTCACAAGGTGCAGTCAACTCAATCCGTGAATATCGTGCTCAGGCCGAACAGATGCGGGCTGAAATGACAGCCAAAGCGCTGGCTGCTATCAACCAGGGGGCTGATCTGGAACAGACAATCAACCAATTGACTCATCAATTAACGAATCGTCTGATGCATGCTCCTACCAAATCACTCCAGCAGGTTGCCAGCAATGGTGACCTGGAGCGTCTTAATTTATTACGTGACAGCCTGGGGCTGAAACATAATTAACCATATCTCGGAATAGGGTCTGAAATCACGAATGAAGCCTTCTATTGTTGCTAAATTGGAAGCATTACAAGAACGTCACGAAGAAGTTTTGGCTCACCTCAGCGATGCTGATGTGATTGCTGATCAGGAACGTTTCCGTGCTTTGTCGCGGGAATATGCCCAACTGACGGATGTGACGAATTGCTTTAAGGTCTGGCGCACGGTGCAGGATGACCTTAAGGCCGCTGAAATAATGCTTGATGACCCTGAAATGCGGGAAATGGCACAGGAAGAGATCAAGGACGCCAAGGTTCGTAATGAGGAGTTAGAGCAGCAGTTGCAATTGTTGTTGCTACCGAAAGATCCTGATGATGAACGCAACTGCTTTCTTGAAGTTCGCGCCGGAACCGGGGGGGATGAAGCGGCTATTTTCGCCGGGGATCTGTTTCGTATGTATAGCCGTTATGCTGAATCCCGTCGTTGGAAAGTCGAGGTGATGAGCGCCAATGACGGTGAGCATGGGGGTTATAAAGAAATTATCGCTAAAGTTTCCGGCGAACAGGTTTATGGTCATCTGAAATTTGAATCTGGTGGTCACCGTGTTCAGCGTGTACCGGAAACTGAATCGCAAGGGCGGATTCACACTTCTGCCTGTACCGTTGCAGTTTTGCCGGAGATTCCGGAAGCAGAATTGCCGGAAATCAGCCCAAGCGATTTGCGTATTGATACGTTCCGTTCGTCTGGCGCCGGTGGTCAGCACGTCAACACCACGGATTCCGCTATCCGTATCACACATATTCCAACCGGCATTGTGGTTGAGTGTCAGGATGAGCGTTCTCAGCATAAAAACAAAGCGAAAGCGATGTCGGTATTGGCAGCGCGTATTCGTGCCGCTGAAGTGCGTAAGCGCCAGGAAGCAGAAGCCTCGGAGCGCCGTAACTTGCTGGGTTCCGGTGATCGTTCAGATCGCAACCGTACTTACAACTTCCCGCAAGGGCGGGTGACGGATCACCGGATTAACCTGACCTTATACCGCCTTGATGAAGTGATGGAAGGCAAACTGGATATGCTTGTTCAGCCGATCGTTAATGAATATCAGGCCGATCAATTATCAGCGTTGTCAGAGCAGGATTGATGGATTATCAATCCTGGCTTAAACAAGCCACAACACAGTTATCAGCCAGTGACAGCCCTAAACGGGATGCGGAGATTTTGTTGGGGCTCGTCACTCACCATTCCCGAACTTACCTATTGGCATTCGGGGAAACGCAACTCTGTTCAGAGCAGTTCAGCCAGCTTGAAACGTTACTGGCTCGCCGGGTAAAAGGTGAACCCATTGCTTACATTACCGGCGAACGCGAATTCTGGTCGTTGCCATTAAATGTTTCGCCTGCCACATTGATCCCGCGGCCTGACACGGAGTGTCTGGTTGAAAAAGCGCTTGAACGGCTTTCACCGGCGCCTTGCCACATTCTGGATTTGGGAACCGGCACCGGTGCGATTGCGTTGGCAATTGCCAGTGAGCGCCCTGATTGCCGGGTTACCGGGGTTGATATCAATCCTGATGCGGTCATTCTGGCGCAGGGCAACGCTGAAAAACTGAAAATACAAAATGTGGATTTTCTGCAAAGCAGTTGGTTCTCTTCGTTGAATAATCAACAACTTGCTATGATTGTGAGTAATCCGCCTTACATTGACGAAGCCGATCCACATCTGTTTCAAGGTGATGTGCGGTTTGAGCCAGAGAGTGCATTAATTGCGGCGGAACAGGGAACGGCCGATCTAAAGACAATTATTAATTTGTCACGTAATTTTCTGTTACCTGATGGATGGTTGCTGCTGGAGCATGGTTGGAAACAGGGAGACGTTGTAAGAAGCCTGTTTTCTGAGAGTGGTTATCAGCGGGTGGCTACTTTTCAGGATTATGGCGGTAATGAGCGAATAACACTGGGTCAGTGGAAAAGTGATGAAAGCCATAGCTGATTATGAATTTAATAACGCATCTTTAAGTAGCGGTATTCTGTTAATATCTGGAGCCATTCGCTCCGACTTTCCTCAGAATTCAGTGGAAAAGCAGCTTCAGGTATTGATTGATGAAGCCAGACGTGAAATATCTCCACAGATGAACAGAGAGGAACAGCTGGAAAAATTACTCAGGCTGTTTTATCAGAACTGGAAATTCGGCGGCGCCAGTGGTGTTTATTGTCTGTCAGATACATTGTGGTTGGATAAAGTACTGCAAACCCGTCAAGGTTCTCCTGTGGTTTTAGGGATCATTCTTATTCATATTGCTCAGGCTTTAGAACTGCCCTTTATGCCGGTTGTTTTTCCGACACAGTTGATTCTGCGAGTTGATTGCCCGGATAAACCGGTGAGATTTATTAATCCAACCAATGGTGAAGCGCTGAGTGAATATATGCTTGATGTGTGGCTAAAAGGTAATATTAGCCAGACAGCCAAATTGACGGCGGATGATTTGCAGGAAGCCGATAATATCAGCATCGTATATAAAGTGCTGGAGATCATAAAAGTCGCGTTAATGGAAGAAGGGCAGTTGGAGCTGGCGCTGAAAGCCAGTGAAGCTGTTCTGATGTTTGATCCCGATGACCCATATGAAATACGTGATAGAGGGCTCATTTACGCCGAGCTTGATTGTAACCATATTGCGGTTTCTGATTTGAATTATTTTATCGAGCATTGCCCGGAAGATCCGGTCACAGAAACGATCAGAATGCAGATATACTCCATTGAGCAGCAATATATTGTGTTGCACTGATATTGCTCTGCACTGATTCATTTGGTTAATTTATTTGTCCTTAACAGAAGGTATAAGTATGCAACAGAAAGTGGTTAATATTGGTGATATCAAGGTCGCTAACGATCTGCCGTTTGTTCTCTTTGGTGGTATGAATGTCCTTGAGTCACGGGATTTGGCCATGAGTATTTGTGAGCACTATGTGACAGTGACACAAAAACTGGGCATTCCTTATGTTTTCAAAGCTTCCTTTGATAAAGCGAACCGATCATCAATTCACTCTTACCGCGGCCCTGGGCTGGAAGAGGGAATGAAGATTTTTCAGGAGCTGAAACAAGCTTTTGGTGTGAAAATGATTACTGACGTGCATGCGCCAGCACAGGCGCAGGCGGTGGCGGAAGTGGTTGATGTGATCCAACTTCCGGCGTTTCTGGCGCGCCAGACTGATTTGGTTGAGGCAATGGCCCGCACCGGCGCAGTGATTAACGTTAAAAAGCCACAGTTTATCAGCCCAGCCCAGATGGGGAATATTGTTGAAAAATTCAAAGAAGGCGGCAACGATCAGGTGATCTTGTGTGATCGTGGCAGCAACTTTGGTTATGACAATTTGGTTGTGGATATGCTGGGTTTCAATGTCATGGTTCAGGCCACGGGGGGGCATCCTGTGATTTTTGATGTCACTCATTCACTGCAATGCCGTGATCCGTTTGGTGCCGCGTCGGGTGGCCGTCGTGCTCAGGTGGCTGAACTGGCGCGTGCGGGAATGGCAGTTGGTATTGCCGGCCTGTTCCTTGAAGCTCATCCTGATCCGATAAATGCGATGTGTGATGGCCCATCAGCGTTGCCGTTGGCGAAACTTGAGCCATTCCTGATCCAGATGAAAGCGATTGATGACGCAGTAAAAAGCTTCCCTCAACTGGATACCAGCAAATAATTTGGTTATCAAATGATGAATGTGTTTGGCGCTGGTTTACAGCGCCATTATTGGGAAAAGGCTGGCCAAACTCTTTTTTCTGGTGGTTTCAGTTATCCATTTTTCAATTGAAATTCAATTCTTCCATTGCCCGTGGCAATGTTGCATGGAAACTGAGATGGTTTTCAACTAATTGAACTCTGGCTCTGGCCAGTGTTTTTAACGGCTGAAATGGAATATCGCAAACAGCAATATATTTATCCTTACCTACTTCATCAATAAAGCGCTGGAAAGCGTGCAGCCCACCGGCATCCAATACAGGAACGGCATCCCATTGCATGAGGATCGTCTGATAACCTGCGCTTGCTTCCTTTAATTCTGTAAAGATACGTTCAGCCGCGGCGAAGAATAATGGGCCATTGATACGAACAACCAGCAGACTTTTATCCCCATTTGTTTGTGGCAATTGGCTGATACGGGTCATATTGGCTATCCGACGCATAAACAGCAGTGAGGCTAACACGATACCAATCGTAATAGCGATGACCATATCAAACAGTACTGTGAACGACATACAAAGAATCAGCACAATAATGTCATCCCTTGGCGCGCGACGGATTAGATCGATAACTTTATGTATCTCGCTCATATTCCAGGCGACCATGAGCAACAGGGCGGACATGGCGGCCAGCGGAAGATAGGAGAGCATTGGCGCTAACGCCAGTAAAGTTAATAACACCAGCAGAGAGTGAACAATTGCCGAAACCGGTGATGTTGCCCCGGCTCTGATGTTTGCTGCTGATCGGGCAATAGCCGCGGTAGCGGTAATACCCCCGAAGAACGGTACAGCGATATTTCCCAACCCCTGACCAATTAATTCACTGTTTGAGTGGTGCTTTTTACCTGTCATACCATCCAAAACAACGGCGCAAAGCAGTGATTCAATAGCACCTAACATTGCCATTGAAAAGGCCGCGGGCAATAAAGCTGAAACTGTTGCCCAACTTATATCAATGTGATGAGAGTCGATGTCAGGTAAACGCCACGGTAAAACGAATTGAGGAAGGATGGGGGGGATCCCCTGGCCCTGTGTACCGTCATTCAAGATGTAACTGAATTCAGAACCGATAGTAACAACATCCTGACCAAATAAATTCATTATTCCCATTACAGCGGTTCCCGCGATCAAGGCTGGAAGATGCCCGGGTAATTTCAGCCCAAGCTTAGGCCAGTAAATCAGAACCGAAAGTGTCGCCAGCCCAATCAGCGTATCACTTAAATGCAGCGTTGGCAGCGCCTGAAACAGCGCGGCAACCTTATCAATATAACTCTCTGGCACATGTTCCAATTGCAGACCAAAAAAATCTTTTACCTGCATGGTGGCAATAGTGATGGCGATCCCCGAAGTAAAACCCAGTGTCACCGGTAGAGGAATATACTCTATCAATTTGCCAAAGCGGGCTAATCCCATTACCAGTAGGATAATCCCCGACATTAATGTCGCAATGAGCAAACCGCTCAGACCAAATTGCTGAGATACCGGATAGAGAATGACAACGAAAGCGGCTGTAGGGCCGGAAACACTATAGCGTGAGCCGCCGGTTACCGCGATAACAATACCGGCGATAGCGGCGGTGTAAAGCCCGTATTGTGGCGCGACGCCACTGCCAATAGCCAGTGCCATAGCGAGTGGGATAGCGATAATACCGACAGTAATACCGGCAATAATATCTTTAATTAAACGGGTAAAAGAGTAGGGTTCTTTCCAGCAAGCATCAATTACAGCACTAAACGGCCGTATGCCGTTCATTCTACGAGTTTTCATCTGTGCATAAACCAAAAAAATAAAAGGAAAAAGCAATAAGGTCATTATAATCCGAATTGCAGGAATAATGCTTTTAGTTCAAAACGATAGCGCCATACATCAAACTCAATGTGAATAGCTTAGCGGCAGGGAAGTGAAAAGTAAAAGGGAGAATAATGCTTTTATCATTGGATCATATCTTGGAATCGATTCTATTAGGTATTTATTCTTATTGGTGAATTTTATTAAGCTAATTTCATAAATAATATAATCAATGTTCTTAGATTTAATGTTATATGTTTTTTTTGTTAATTATAGAGTTATAATTTTTTATTTTTATAATGAATCAATCCGGTTGATAATAATTTATAATTGTTATTGTTTTAGAATTAAATAATTAATTGTGTATTTGCTGATTGTATTTATTATGCAAGGATTAAAATAGCCATATCAAATGATTTCAAAATTTATCTTTCTTTAGTTTTGCGTATAACGTGACCAATGTTTTAATGTTTCTTAAATATTGGATTAATAATTTGACAGATATAAGAACCCACCCTATTATTTAGAGTGACTCATGGAATTAAACGAATTAAATTAGTCAAAAATACTATTTTGTCTTAATGATATTTATTCTGAATGCTTTATTTAAGGTAGGGTTTATTGTTGGAAAATAATTTTTAGATAAGGTAGGAATGTTTAAATGGATAAATATAACAGTAAGGTACTTATTATTGGTTCATCAAGTGAAATTGGGAATGCGATTTGTAAGCATGCGGTAGCGAGTGGCTATGAAGTATTAGGGACTTCACGTAAACCGCATAATGAAGAGATTCATTTAGATGTTATGTCGGATAGCAGCGTAAAAGAAGCAATTGAAATTGCAATTGAAAAGATGAGATGTATTGATGCTGTTGTCTATACTCCGGCGATGTCAGTGGATGGTTTGTTGCATGTTCAGGATATTGAGAGCTGGCATGATGTTTTTAATGTCAATTTATTCGGCGCTGCAAGAGTGGCAAAGTATTTGCTTCCGCATTTTATGAAGAATCGTAATGGTGTGATGCAATTTATCTCTTCTACAGCGAGTGTACGTGGCTCGCCAGGAGCCACGGCTTATTCTTGTTCGAAAGCGGCTATGAACGCATTGGTAAAAAATATTGCTAATGATTATGGCCGTTTTAATATCAGGGCCTACTCTGTGATGCCGGGGTATGTTGATGGTGGCATGCTACGTCATATTTCTTCAGAGAAAAAAGTGGAATTAGCCAAAAGTATTGCATTAAAACGAATGGCGGATGTTGATGAAATTGGCCGTTTTTGTGTCGGGGCATTGAGTGCGTCAACTTATATAACAGGCACAACCCTTCGCATTGATGGAGGATTGATTGGTTAATAGCAACATCGTAAATGTTGCCAATCACTTTAATGTGAAAATGATTGCCGGTTATCATTTCAGTTTTGGTCAAACTATTTAGAATAGAAACTAAAGCTGATTATTAAATATCTTTATTCTTATATCGTTTATGAATTATTTTTCTGAATAAATCAGCAGAAATAAGTTTTTCTATATATATTTCTTTATATAAATAGATCTATAAACCATTAAGTAGGATATACACGTATTGGGGATGATGATATGGATGATATTGATATGGTTAATGAAGAATTAGCAAGTATTCTGTTGAATGTTGCTGAGTTAGACTCTGATTTTGAAATAACTTCGAATAAATTATTGAAGAGTGATCTTGGCATTGACTCACTAAAGTTAATTGATGTCATTTTATCGGTTGAACGAACCTTTGGAAAAGAAATTTCCGAGGATGCGCTTGCTCGTATTCAAACTGTAGGTGAACTATGGGAGGAAATAAAGAATAACTTGCCATAGTCGGGTTCATTCAATCAACAATTAAGAGCCTATCCTATTAGGTGTTCATTCACAATAACGGTCGGCAACAATAACGCCTATTGGAATAGGCTCTATAATTCTCTATTTTTTAAACATGAGTTGGGTGAAAATGTTGACTTTTAACGTGGAAAATTTAGCTATTTATCCTAATGTATTTCGGCATGAGAGAGAGGAAGAATTTCATCTTCCTTCTGATATTTCTGAATTTGTAAGCAATAAAGGTGATCGTTTTCGTGACGACTTCAGCCGCATTTGTACCTATCTGGCAAATAAGCTTATTGCAGAAGAGAGAAATGTGGAGAATGAATCTGTAATTGTGGGTACAGAATATGGCAACCTTGACGCAATGCTTCGTTTTCAGCGGCAGGTAAGGAACAATGATAAAATGGTATCTGCTCAACAGTTTCCTTATGCTACCACGAGTTCAGCTTCAATCTTTATTAACATGGACAAGAAGGTGACAGGAGGAAATTGTACATTAAATGCGGGCAGTAAAACGCCGGTTATGGTATTAATTCAGGCGTTACTTAATTTATATAATAGATCATCAGGTATTAGCCATCTCTTTTTCGGTGATGTTTATTGTGCAGAAGCACTTGATGATATACGAAAAAAAACTAGCAACCAGAAATCGATATCTTCTGGTGTGATGTGTGCGAATTTATCGAGTGGAAGACAGTTTACGGCAGATTTTTTCTTCGGATCAACAGCGGAAGAGATAAAAAGACGGCTTGACACTTTATCATCGGATACGAAGATTTTTATATTCAATACGTTGAATAAGAATGAAGCATTAATTAATGCGATTAAAGATTATAATATCATTGAATATCAAGAATATAACGGTGCTTTTCTATTTCATGAGTTTATGAGTGCTATTCAACACAGTAAAAAAGAAGATGCTTTTGTATTTATTGCAATCGATAATATGAATGCCTCAGGCGTAAGGGTTATACATAATGATGATTAATCATATTAACCATGTTTTTTCACCTGGAGATGAGATATTCAAATATCATTTTCCCGGCAATCCTGTTGTTCCTGGCATCCTGCCGGTAGCTGCTTTTTGTAAAGAGATGGCTGATAAGTCTGTCGATTTTATCAATTTGAGAAATCTATTCTTTTATCAATTTATACGTCCTGATGAAAATATTAAATATAGCCAGGAGAAAAACAAGATTTCTGCAATGGTATCAGAACAACTTTGTTTTTCCTTTTTCTTAGATTATTCTGGCGAAGATAAAAGCGGTGAAAGTAAAAGAGATCTTTTTTCGTCTTCTTTATTATCATTACCATTACGTGAGCCGGAATTTTGGTTTTTGCCGAAGATCGTCTATGTTAATGATATATCAAACAGCGCGAATTGTAGTTTGGATATTAAATTATTGCAATATGAATCTGCTTATTTGCAAAAATTCCATTATTTCCCTTTGATTATCCTTGTTGAGGCAATGGGGAATTTGGCATTAGTTTTGCAACATCAGCAACAGAATATTTCAACTGAAAGCGATTATGTTTTTGCCAGATTTGGCGAATTGGCTTTCAGGCCGGGTATTGAACATATTCATTCTCCGGTGTTTATTGAGACCAAAGTGACACGCTTTGGTTCAATAATGTGTTGGGATGCATGGGCATATAGTGAAGGGGAAAAATTACTTTGGATAAATGACGCTGTATCAATTAAGAGGAAGGGGAACGATGTTGGATAAAATATATGTCACAGGGCTTGGCGTCGTCACTCCAATTGGTATAGACGTCGAAAGTTATTGGCAGAAGCTATGTGCTGGAGAGTCAAATTTTACCCGATTGGAACCTGTCTACTCTGCTATGAAGCCAAATTTTGTTGCCGGAAAAATTTCGGCTGGGCCGCGTATGGATATAAAAGCCAGAGCACCGAAATGTACAGGCGCACAGGTTCCTGATTCTTCTCTATATGCTGTCGATGCGGCACTCCAGGCAATAGCGGACGCAGGATTAACGCCAGGGTGTGCTGAATTGCGTAATGCATTAGTGTGTGTCGGTAATAATGAGGCTGAGGCGGATATTCTTGATCAATTAGTTGAAGGTATACCTGTAAACTGGAATGCCAATATCTATTCGAGTCATGCCGTTTCCGATAATGTTGCCCGCGCAATTGGGTCATCCGGGCCTTCCATGACGATACATAATACCTGTGCGTCAGCAAATATTGCTCTTGAAACAGCATTACGTATGATGAAAGCAGGGATCGTTTCGACATCCGTAATCGGTGGAGGAGACGCTTTTTCTAAAAAGGTATGGTCAGGTTTTTATATGCTTAATGCATTGGGGGCAGAACAGTGTCGTCCGTTTTCGCAATTAAGGCGCTTTATTACCATATCTGAAGGGGCTGCTTTTTTAGTGTTGCAGAATAGAAAACAAGTTGGTGAGTATCAATCTCCTTATGCTGAATTGATTGCGACGGCAAGTAATAATGATGCATTACATCCTACTAACCTGGATATTAACAGTGTCACCCAATGTCATGAAAAATTATTGAATTCAGCAGGGCTGGCAGCCAGAGATATCGATGGTATATATGCACATGGCACCGGAACAAAAGCTAATGATGCAGTAGAAGCGTCAATATTCTCCGAATACTTTCCGAGCTCGGTTGTTTCCGCAATTAAAGGAACTATAGGGCATATGATGGCAACGGCGGGCGCGATTGGTGCAGTCAGTGCTTGCTTATCTTTGAGAGATCAAATTATGCCACCGACAAATATCTTGCGGAAGGATTATGAGTATCAATTTAATTTAATTACTCATGATATGGAAATAAAGCATAATTTACGCTATGTGCAGAATAATGCGTTTGGTTTTGGTGGTAATAACGCGATTACTTTATTTGGTAGGGTGACTTAATTCTTCATGATATAAAATGGACTATAAATATAAAGCGCATGGTTTGATTTTCATGAAAGAAAAATAATAATTTTGAGGTTAATAATATGATTATATTAGGTATCAGTGGCCTTCCTAATTCTCAACGTTTTATGCGGGAGAATTACCCGGGTGTGAGTAAATTAGACGAGCGCATTTGTCAGGGAGTAGATAGTGCAGCCTGTTTGATGATTGATGGAAAAGTTGTTGCTGCTGCCGCGGAAGAACGCTTTACCGGAGAGAAAGGCACGGGACAGTTTCCTATTCATGCCATTAACTATTGTTTGGCGGAAGCGGGTCTTACGCAAGATGATATACAGGTTATTGCCCACGGTTTTAATTATGATCACTATCGCCGTTTTTTCATGTGGAGCAAAAAAATGTTCGAGTGCGCTTTCAGTAGCAAAACAGTGATTGACGCATTCGTTTCAGCTGGATGGCAGAATATCGAACCGCGTTTTCAAGCGGTAGATCATCATTTGGCTCATGCGGCGTCAGCCTTTTATCCCAGTGGTTTCCCCTCTGCACTTTGTGTCGTTTCAGATGGTATGGGTGAAATAGAATCTTTGAGTATTTATCTTGCTAAAGACCAGCAATTCCAAAAATTGTACAGTCAGCCAATTAGTTCTTCATTAGGTGAGCTTTATTCTATCTGTACCCGGTTCCTTGGCTTTGTATTTAATAGTGATGAATATAAAGTCATGGGACTTGCCGCCTATGGTAACCCTGAGCGATACCGTCATATTTTCAATGAATTAGCCCAATTCGATGCAGATAGTGGATCAATACGTGTAAATTGGTCACCGCAACTGTTTGATAATGCGGAATATGGTTTTCCTGTTGCGATGGCGCAACTCAGCGATATGTTTGGTCTTACACCGAGAAATGAAGATGACACTTTACTGGATGTTCACCAGGATTTTGCTGCGGGATTGCAGGAAAAATTCGCACTTTTGCTGAAACAGTTAGTTACATATTGGCTGCAAAAAACCGGTGAAACGTCACTTTGTCTTGCCGGTGGATCATTTTTAAATTGCAAAGCCAATCAGGTCCTTTGTCAGCTTGATGAGGTGAAAAATGCCTTTGTCCAACCTGCATCGGGTGATGATGGGACTTCTTTGGGGGCAGCGCTTTTTGTTGCCGGTAAATACCACAATAATTCAGATCATTACTTTAATCCCTATCTTGGCCCGCGCTTCTCAACAGATGAAGTTCGTAATGCATTATTCCGGCATGGTTGTAATGCGGGAATGAAATGGCGTTATTTGGGATTGAACGATGATTATTTTGCTTCCGCGGCTAACGATATCGCGGAAGACAAAATCATTGCCTGGTTCCATAATCGGATGGAATTTGGCCCAAGAGCACTTGGCAATCGTTCGATTCTCGCGCTTCCGGCAGGTGAAGGAATAAAAGACAGAATTAACAGCACGGTGAAGTTTCGTGAGGCTTTCCGTCCATTTGCGCCTGCCATTTTGGATGAGGACTGCGATATTATTTTTGAGACACGAAATCTGTCGCCGACCCGATATATGCTTTGCACTGCTGACGTAAAACCAGAAATGGTAGGGCCGGTTTCCGGTATTGTTCATGCTGATGGAACGGCACGTATTCAGCTTGTGGAACGTACTTTTAACGAGACTTTTTGGCGGTTATTGAAGGCGGTACAGGAGATAACCGGTTACGGTTGTCTGGTGAATACTTCATTTAACGTTAAGGGACAGCCACTTATCATGTCACCTGATGTTGCGATAGATACGTTTTTGAAAACCTCACTGGATAAGCTTTATATTGAGGGATTTGTCGTATGGAAAGAATAACGTTGAAATCTGGATATGATATTTGATGATATGGGAACACATCCTTTCAATTTGGCGAGCAGGGATTGCTTGCCGGACAACATAAGGTAATTATCGATCAGCAAAGGTAATATAAAAATATGATAAAAGAACTTCAGCAGCGCAAGCTGCTATCAATTGTGCAATCACAGAATGGCCTTATTGGGTACAGGTTCACAGATAGTTTGTGTGATGCCGCCGAATTCCTTGATGAGACACTCTTGCAAGTTTTATGTGAGGGAATATCTGTTACTCCGCACTCTTGTACCACATTATTACCTCGCTCCACATTGGAACGTATAAATTTCTTTGACAAATTACCCAGCAATCCGTTACATGTTTACCCTCATTTAAATAATGATGTGATGAGTGAGAAAACAGGGGATGCATGGGTACTGAGTCCATCGACTTGCTATCATACCTTTTCTCATTTGACAGATAGTACCCATGATTGGGAACTGAAATATTTTACTGCTAAAGGGCAGTGCCACCGATACGAACCTGCTAAAGATGAACCAACGCGCATGGGGAATTTTACGATGCGTGAATTAGTCTTGGTGGGGCTACAGGAAAAAGTAGAAACACATTGTGAAATGATATTTGGACAAGCTGTTAAATTTTTACGGCTACTGTCTCCCGCTCTTTCAGTAGAAAAAGCCAGTGATGTGTTTTATGGAGAACATTCTAAAGTGACTCGTAAAGTGCAGTTATCAATGGGAGTAAAGTGTGAAGTGCTTATCCCTTGGTTTGATAAGTATAGGGTTAGCGTTGGCTCACGAAATTTACACCGGGATTTATTTACTACAAACTTTAATATTATCAGTAGTACCTGTGATCGTCCTTTGCATTCAGCCTGTATTGCTTTTGGCATGGAGAGATTACTTTTGGCTCTGTTAGCTCATACTTTGAATTATGACCCTTGTTTACTGATCGAGAATATAGAAAAAGCAGCTTCATTAATGTCTGGTCCACTATTCATAAATCAGTCCATTGTGCCGAGGTAGCAAAATAGTTATGGAAAATGTGATGGGTAAACCAGAAAAAAATGCCGCTATAAATTGTTTTACCGGTAGCCTGACAAGATTACTCAATTTACGGGGTAGAAAGACGTGTGAAGCAGAGATCCTTGAGGCCGGTGATGGTTATTTATTTCGCAGTGGTTATGATGAATTGAATATGCCTGAATATACTTTCTCTGTTAAAGCCGTTGGATTAGCCGGCGCGGTAGCTTTAGGCGCAGATATGGTTTTGCTACAGATAGATTATTTACATTGGTGTCGTCAGTTAAATGAATTGTTATGTCAAAAGAAAGGCGTTATTGCTTGGGTTAATTCGGCATATTTATCTTATTCTGAAGTTTATACAAATAAACCAGAATATCTGCATGCAGTTCTGATCACGGCTATTTCGGATGATTATTCACAAGTGCGTATCTTCGATTCTTTGGTGGTTGATCGGGAACCTTATTCTTGTGAGGCATGGATGCCATCCAGGCAGTTTTATTCATCGCTTTACGATAAAGTGCCCAGTGAAACTTATGATCATATGGGTAATTTTTATATTGTTGATTCACTGAAAAATCTGGAAAGAATACCAGTAAGGGAATCACTTATTCGTCAGGCTGAATTATTTAATACTTTACCTGAATATTATAATTCGCTGAGAAATTATAGAGAATTATGTCTGGATTTGTTTCAACAAGCAGAGGATAAAGCTTGTCGGGCCGCCAAAAGATTATTTGATCATATTAGTGTGTTATATGTGATACCCAATTTGAGTTTGTTTAAACATTCTTTAACCAGGGCAGATATTGCATCTTCTCTGATTGAACATTGCACGGAATTGATTAGCCATTGGAAAGCGTTATCTATTTTAGCCTTAAAGTTTGAAGCCACATTATCACTTCAGGTACTCGAAAGAATAGAAGACCGTTTTAATCGCATTGATCAAATGACTAATATGATGTGGGGGGAGTTGTATAAGTATAAAGATAAATCATGCTATTGATAATTATGGAGCGTTGCCTCACTGCCTAATTTATATATAACTTAAATTAATTCATAAACAGGGTAATAATTTGCATGGATATTATCACGCATAAAAAAATAGCGACTCTTTTTATTTAAACTTTTCATTAACAAATCTTGTTGATATGGAAGTTTTCGTTTGCTATTTTAACAGGTATTGACAAATTAGGTCAGGCAGTAATTACCCCACTAAATGGATGGTAAATATGACTAAAAAAATTTCATTCATTATTAATGGCCAAGTCGAAGCATTTCCTGAAAGTGATGATTTAGTGCAATCTATTAGTTTTGGTGATAATAGTGTTCATCTGCCAATATTGAATGAGTCTCAAGTAAAAGGCATTATTGATTATAATAAAAATAATGAATTACAGTTGCATAACATTATCAACTTTCTCTATACAGTAGGGCAAAGATGGAAAAATGAAGAATATTCAAGACGCAGGACATACATTCGTGACTTGAAAAAATACATGGGATATTCAGAAGCAATGGCCAAGTTAGAGGCTAACTGGATATCTATGATTTTGTGTTCTAAAGGTGGTCTTTATGATGTTGTAAACAATGAGCTGGGTTCTCGCCATATCATGGATGAATGGTTACCTCAGGATGAAAGTTATATTAGAGCTTTTCCGAAAGGTAAGTCTGTACACCTGTTGGCCGGTAATGTTCCATTATCGGGTATCATGTCAATATTACGCGCAATTTTGACAAAGAATCAATGCATTATAAAAACCTCCTCCTCCGATCCTTTTACCGCTAATGCATTGGCGTTAAGCTTTATTGATGTAGACCCTAATCATCCGATAACGCGCTCTTTGTCTGTTATATATTGGCAACATCAAGGTGATACATCACTCGCAAAAGAGATGATGCAACATGCGGATGTGATTGTCGCTTGGGGTGGGGAAGAGGCGATTAATTGGGCTGTAAAGCATGCGCCACCCTATATTGACGTGATTAAATTTGTCTCTAAGAAGAGTTTCTGCATTATTGATGACCCTGTTGACTTGACGTCCGCAGCGACAGGTGCGGCCCATGATGTCTGTTTTTACGATCAACAAGCTTGTTTTTCCACCCAAAACATATACTACATGGGAAGTCATTATGAAGAATTTAAGCTAGCGTTGATAGAAAAACTGAACTTATATGCGCATATATTACCAAACGCCAAAAAAGACTTTGATGAAAAGGCAGCCTATTCCTTAGTCCAAAAAGAGAGCTTGTTTGCTGGATTAAAAGTAGAGGTTGATGCTCATCAGCGCTGGATGATTATTGAGTCAAATGCGGGTGTAGAACTTAATCAACCACTTGGCAGATGTGTGTACCTTCATCACGTCGATAATATTGAGCAAATATTGCCTTATGTTCAAAAAAACAGGACGCAAACCGTATCTGTTTTTCCTTGGGAGGCAGCATTTAAGTATCGGAACGAATTAGCATTAAAAGGTGCTGAACGGATTGTAGAAGCAGGAATGAATAACATATTTCGAGTGGGTGGATCCCATGATGGAATGAGACCGTTACAACGATTAGTGACATATATTTCTCATGAAAGGCCATCTCATTATACTGCTAAGGATGTTGCGGTCGAAATAGAACAGACCCGATTCTTGGAAGAAGATAAGTTCCTTGTATTTGTCCCTTAAATAGGTAAAAAGTATGGAAAATGCATCCAGATATAAAACCATCGACCATGTTATTTGTGTTGAAGGAAATAAAAAAATTCATGTCTGGGAAACGCTGCCGGAAGAAAACAGTCTAAAAAGAAAGAATGCAATTATCATTGCATCTGGCTTTGCCCGGAGAATGGATCATTTTGCTGGTCTGGCGGAATATTTGTCACGGAATGGATTTCATGTGATCCGCTATGATTCACTTCACCATGTTGGATTGAGTTCAGGGACAATTGATGAATTTACCATGTCTATAGGAAAACAGAGTCTGTTAGCCGTAGTTGATTGGTTAAATACACGAAAAATACATAACCGTGGTATTTTGGCTTCAAGCTTATCTGCACGGATAGTTTATGCAAGCCTGTCTGAAATCAATGTTTCTTTTTTAATCACTGCGGTTGGTGTTGTTAACTTAAGATATACTCTCGAAAGAGCTTTAGGATTTGATTATCTCAGTTTGCCCATTGATGAATTGCCGAATAATCTGGATTTTGAAGGCCATAAATTGGGTGCTGAAGTTTTCGCGAGAGATTGCGTTGATTTTGGCTGGGAAGATTTAACTTCCACAGTTAATAGCATGATGCATCTTGATATACCGTTTATTGCTTTTACTGCAAATAACGACGATTGGGTAAAACAAGATGAAGTCATCAAATTGTTATCAAATATTCGTAGTAATCGATGCAAGATATATTCTTTGCTAGGAGGTTCACATGATTTGGGTGAGAACTTAGTGGTCCTGCGCAATTTTTATCAATCAGTTACGAAAGCGGCTATCGCGATGGATAATGGCAGTTTGGATATCGATATTGATATTACTGAGCCGTCATTTGAACATCTGACTATTGCGACAGTCAATGAACGCCGAATGAAAATTGAGATTGAAAATCAAACAATTTCGCTGTCTTAACTCTATCACTTGGATAGAAACAGAAGGACTATCTATGAAATTCGGAAACTTTTTGCTTACATACCAACCACCTCAACTTTCTCAAACCGAGGTAATGAAACGTTTGGTTAAATTAGGCCGCGTCTCTGAGGAGTGTGGTTTTGATACTGTATGGTTACTGGAGCATCATTTCACGGAGTTTGGTTTGCTGGGTAACCCTTATGTCGCTGCGGCATATCTACTTGGTGCAACCAAAAAACTTAATGTAGGGACTGCTGCTATTGTTCTCCCCACGGCTCATCCAGTACGCCAACTTGAAGATGTGAATTTGCTGGATCAAATGTCAAAAGGGCGATTTCGGTTTGGTATTTGCCGGGGGCTTTATAACAAAGACTTTCGTGTATTTGGCACAGATATGGATAACAGCCGCGCCTTAATGGAGTGCTGGTACGGGCTGATAAAAAATGGCATGGCAGAGGGATATGTCGAAGCGGCCAATGAGCATATCAGCTTCAATAAGGTAAAAGTCAGCCCGACGGCATATAGCAAAGGTGGCGCACCGGTTTATGTGGTGGCTGAATCAGCCTCAACCACTGAGTGGGCTGCTCAATTTGGCTTGCCGATGATCTTAAGCTGGATTATCAATACTAACGAAAAGAAAGCACAACTTGAGCTTTATAACGAAGTGGCTCAAGAATATGGGCACGATATTCATAATATCGACCATTGCTTATCATATATAACATCTGTAGACCATGATTCAATGAAAGCGAAGGAAATCTGCCGGAATTTTCTGGGCCACTGGTATGATTCCTATGTTAATGCCACGACCATTTTTGATGATTCAGACCAAACAAAAGGTTATGATTTCAATAAAGGGCAGTGGCGTGACTTTGTATTAAAAGGGCATAAAAATACTAATCGCCGCATTGATTACAGTTACGAAATCAATCCCGTAGGAACGCCGGAGGAGTGCATTGACATCATCCAAAAAGACATTGACGCCACAGGAATATCAAATATTTGTTGTGGGTTTGAAGCTAATGGAACAGTAGATGAAATTATTGCTTCCATGAGGCTTTTCCAGACTGATGTAATGCCATTTCTCAAAGAAAAACAACGTTCGCTATTATATTAGCTAAGGAAAATGAAATGAAATTTGGACTGTTCTTCCTTAACTTCATCAATTCAACAATTGTTCAAGAACAAAGTATAGCCCGTATGCAGGAAATAACGGAATATGTTGATAAACTGAATTTTGAACAGATTTTGGTGTATGAAAATCATTTTTCAGGTAATGGTGTTGTTGGTGCTCCTCTGACTGTTTCTGGTTTTTTGCTCGGTCTAACTGAAAAAATTAAAATTGGTTCATTGAACCACGTCATTACAACTCATCACCCTGTCCGAATAGCGGAGGAAGCTTGCTTATTGGATCAATTAAGCGAAGGGAGGTTTATTTTAGGGTTTAGTGATTGCGAAAAAAAAGATGAAATGCATTTTTTTAATCGCCCTGATAAATACCAACAGCAACTCTTTGAACAGTGTTATGAAATTATTAACGATGCTTTAACAACAGGCTATTGTAATCCAGATAACGATTTTTATAGTTTTCCCAAAATATCCGTAAACCCTCATGCTTATACGCAAGGCGGGCCTCGGAGATATGTAACGGCAACGAGTCATTATGTCGTTGAGTGGGCAGCCAAAAAAGGCATTCCTCTTATCTTTAAGTGGGATGACTCCAATGCTGTTAGATATGAATATGCTGAAAGGTATAAAGTTATTGCTGATAAACAGGGTATTGACCTATCAACTATAGATCATCAGTTAATGATATTGGTTAACTTTAATGAAGATAGTCAGAAAGCGAAAGAAGAGACACGCGCATTTATAAGCGATTATGTTTCTGAAATGCACCCTGATGAAAATCTCGAAAAGAAACTTGAAGAAATCATCACAGAAAATGCCGTCGGAAATTATATGGAATGTATAACTGCGGCTAAGCTGGCAATTGAAAAGTGTGGCGCAAAAGGCGTATTACTATCCTTTGAACCAATGAATGACTTGATGAGCCAGAAAAACGTAATCGATATTGTTGATGTTAATATTAAAAAGTATCACATGTAATAGAAGAATATGGCAGCAGCGCTGCCATAATTTCTAATATTATTTGTAGAGGGTAAAACAGGTATGACTTCATATGTTAATAAACAAGAAATCACAGCAAGTTCAGAGATTGATGATTTGATTTTTTCGAGCGATCCCTTAGTTTGGTCTTATGATGAACAGGAACAAATCAGAAAAAAACTTGTGCTTGGTGCATTTCGTAATCACTATAAACATTGTCAAGAATACCGTCGCTACTGTCAGGCACACAAAGTAGATGACAATATTACGGAAATTGATGACATACCTGTATTCCCAACATCAGTTTTTAAGTTTACTCGCTTATTAACTTGTAAAGAGAGTGAGATTGAAAGTTGGTTTACCAGTAGCGGCACGAATGGTTTAAAAAGTCTGGTGGCGCGTGACAGACTAAGTATTGAGAGACTTTTAGGTTCTGTGGGTTATGGCATGAAATATATTGGTAGTTGGTTTGATCATCAAATGGAATTGGTCAACTTGGGGCCTGACAGATTTAATGCTCATAACATTTGGTTTAAATATGTTATGAGCCTGGTGGAATTGCTATATCCTACAACATTCACTGTAACAGAAGAGCGGATAGATTTTGTTAAAACATTAAATAGTCTTGAACGAATAAAAAGTCAAGGAAAAGATATTTGCCTTATCGGTTCGCCATACTTTATCTATTTGCTCTGCAATTATATGAAAGATAAAAATATCTCATTTTCTGGGGATGAAAGCCTTTATATCATAACGGGAGGAGGCTGGAAAATTTACCAAAAAGAATCCCTGAAACGTGACGATTTCAATCAGCTTCTATTCGATACTTTCAACCTCAGTAATATGAGTCAGATCCGCGATATATTTAATCAAGTTGAACTCAACACTTGTTTCTTTGAGGATGAGATGCAACGTAAACATGTTCCGCCGTGGGTATATGCGCGAGCACTTGATCCTGAAACGTTGAAACCTGTGCCTGATGGAATGCCGGGTTTGATGAGTTATATGGATGCGTCATCAACGAGTTACCCGGCATTTCTTGTCACCGATGATATCGGGATAATCAGAAGAGAATATGGTAAATATCCTGGTGTACTCGTTGAAATTTTACGTCGTGTTAATACGAGGACACAGAAAGGGTGTGCTTTAAGCTTAACTCAAGCATTTGACAATTGACATCTTGCTAATTTTTTTGCGACAGCCCCTACTCAATGTCATCGTATCCGGTCAAGAAAAAGAGAGCATCAGTCAGTTTTATGGCTAAATTTTTCTGAGACATGAAGAGATTAGTTTCAGGGATGAGGCTAATCGAATAATAGCGAGTTATTGGCGGCATGTTGAGAGCTAATTCCAACAGGAACACTTTTTTCAAAAGTATTTTATCACCCAGTTCTAAATGGATAAACTTTACAGGCACAGTGGATAATCATATTCTACAGAAAGTTACAGTTTGACAGGTAGAACAAAACCGACTGGGATTAACTTAGATATGGAATATGCTGGGATTTCGATTGAATAATAAATCAGAGTTAATAAAATATGTTGAAAGTCTGGGTTTTGAAAAATACTTTGATGAATATTGGCGCAAGGATAATGTACTCATAAATATAAAACAGAATGATACAAAGCGTACCATTTTGTTTTTAGTTGAGAAGAATTAAAATACATTATCTTTTCTTGTACTGTAACCTGTGAATTTTTAGACCTTATAAGCAAAAAGCTCAGGTAACTAACCTGAGCTTCCAGACCGTTGACAAACCCCGTTATTTTCAATGAGGTTTGCCAACGTCTGAGTTGATTAGAAATCAGCTTCAACACTCTGTTAACTCTCATCTAATGTAGGAGTACCCCGACGATCTGAAAAATGCTATTTACACGGAAATTCTTCACCTAAAGCCCTTATTGATAACACGGCAAGGCGCGTATTCTGACTAATTTCTTCTTTATGATTAATAGCGTAATCATCATATACTCTCCATATGTTGTTCCTTCCACAAAAAATCTTAGCTTAATCACCGGTTGTTTGCCACATTGTCTATTACTGTTTCAGATATTCCTTTAGTCATATAGTATTCATCTGTCAGTTCACCATTTATAAATAGTGAGCTAGTTCTGATGCCGGAAAAAATAAAACCTGATGACAAATACAGCTTTATTGCCAATGTGTTTTTTATTGCAACGGTCAATTCAAGTCTACTAATTCCATTTTTCCGTGACCAGTCTTGCGCTTTGTCGAGTAGGGTTCTTGCTATGCCTTTATTTCTATATTCTTTTTTTACTCCAAGAACAATAGAACCCAGGTGCCTGTTCCTGTTGAACATCCCTCTAGATATAACAATGAATCCAACAATTTTCTTGCTATCTTCGCATATTAACATTTGCCTGTCTTTGCCGAATCCTTTTATTATATCAGTCTGTTCTTCAACACTTGTTTTTCTTTCTTCTGGTTCAAGCAACATAAATTCCGATGTGTTATCCAAATCATTAAAAAAAACAATGAGATTTTTTGCGTCTTTTACGTTAACTTCTCTAAAGACAAAGATTTCTTTTTCCATAGCGAGTACCATATTAATGAGATTAGCGTATACAGTATATTACTGCATACAAAAGTCAATAAGATTTCGAATGATGTCGGGCTAATTAATGTAGAGGTGACCACAAGTACTGTGATAATGGGAATCACCTTAAGATATACAGATTTTGAATTTGGTGATTTGCTCCTTATTCTGTTAATAATAGATACGGCAATCAAGTCAAAGAATATGACTAATGCACAAGTTATTATATCTATTGTTTCTGTTAGCGTATTGAATACCATCAAACTGATTAATGGTGAGACGGTTGAAAAGATAATAAGGTAAAATAAGTTGGTACCTATCGCTATATTTAAAAAATTGTTTTCATCACTTCTGTAATTTGCAGCCAATGAAATAACAGCAGAAAATCCCGTGACAAATAGGTAATTCATAACCCCCATGTAAACAAATAATTTTGATAATTCTATGTTTGAAATTAATGTCGATACAAACCTTATTAAAATAGACATCAATACCACTAATGATGTAGATGTTAAAGCCTCATTTATTCCTATATTCACAATATCCTTAATGTAAGGTAAGTCAATTTTTTTCCATTTTATAAATTTCATTAATGGGATTGAAGATGAGATGGCCATGTATGCCCTTGAGATACTGATAGCAAGAGCAATAGAAAATATTAAATCACCAGTAAATAAGTATAATGCAATCATGGCGAATACATTTGTTAATATACTGAATGAGTTGACTTTTACCATGTACCTTTCTTGTTTTGTAGACTCTAGAATTGCGCAGTTAACAGAATATATACATAATGGTATAATGCCGATTGATAGTATCAATGCTATTTTTTTGGTTACTGTATGGTCACTGTAATAATGTATTGATATCACAGATATTAGAGTTATTAATAAGCCTGTTATCGTCCCTGTTATTAAAAGCCAAGTGTAGATAGTAAAAAAATCCGGCATCGTCTGTAGACAATTGATATATTAGTGCGGTAATAATAAGTTGCATTGCCATGTTTAATATTCTACTCTTAAACATTGTTATCGATGGCAATATAATACCCTTGTCAAATATATATAATTTCTTTTCTTCTATCATGAGATCCATCATCCATAATATCAATCTTAGCTATGTATAACTTTCTTGCAATTGACGCTTTTTTTGACTTTTTTGCTATATATATTTAGAGTTCATGATATGAAACGCTACCGGTAATCCTTTGCTTATGTCAAGTATTGAGTCAGGAGAGCATTGTAAAAAGTTATCTATTAATATCTCTATGAAATCGACCTTTCTCAGTAATATTATCTCCTTTAGAACGCTTAGTTCTCTATTTCCAGACCAATTGGTTCCTATTTGCATGATTCACCTATTCAGAAAACTTTCGAATGATTTTAAATAATGAACTGAATTTATAGTTTCATCTTCCTGTTTTTTCCGTATTGATTATTCGTGGTATAATGTTATTAATATAGTTACAGCCTGATTGCATATCTTCTGTTATTGCACTTCTGGCAATGTGAAGAGAGAATTTTCCATTGTATCTTTCGAATGGAGTTCTTTTTTCTGCAACTGATAAAATATTGTATGCAGTAATCCCTAATTCTATCATCGATACTTTACTCGGTATGTGTATTTCACCGCTAAGAAAATTAGGATTAAAACCACATGCTATTCTCATGCCCGCCTCCTTATGTAGAACATGGCCAACCAAATTGGTTAGCCATACGCCAATATCTTTATTTATTGTATGAACCGCAGGTCATTTCTTTATCTTCAACTTCAACTTCAACAGATGTTTTCTTTTGCATGTTTATATCCTCGATTTAATTTTAAAAATGACTTTCTATAAAGTCACCTCACTATATAATTTATAATATTCACAGTGTCTTTTTATTTTATTTTTAATTGTGATTTATATCACAATAAATGTTAGTAGTATGTTATGATCAGGTTATTGACAAAGTTTTGATTTTTCACCCCGCAATTTACTTTAATTAAGCTCCGTTCACTAAACTGGGCTTGCCACCATGTTAAGAACACCACCCTATCCAGACTTTCCCACCAGAAACGCACTTGTTTGACGAGCTGGTCCTTAAAAATCATTTGGTCCGTTAAGTCGATGCCGTCATTGATTTCGAATTTATCCGCGAATTAGTAGTCCCATTGTATTGCCACAATAATGGCTGACCGGCTATCGATCCAGTTATGTTGCTCAAGATGATGTTACTGGACTATTTTTATTTGGTATTTCCAGTGAACGCCGTCTGGTACAGGAAATTCAGGTTAATATGGTTTACCGCTGGTTTCTGCGCCCCGGACTGACAGAGAAGGTCCCTGATTCCTCAACCCTGAGTCAGAAATGTCGTCGTCGTTTCAGTCACAGCGAGGTCTTCCGGCAAATTTTTTACAACATTGTTGAGTAAGAGATCGCCAAAAAATTGGTCGGTCGACGGGTACTCTGTACTGACAGCACCCGTTTGAAAACCAGTATCAATTTGCACAAACCAAGGAACGAACAGCGAGCTGTGCCTCCCTGTGTCTATTAAAGCAGTATCATGGGCACCATTAGGCCCGTTTTTGTGGGTTGCTGAAAGTAAAAATACAATGCTTTTTGGTGGCAACAGTTCAAAATATCAAGCAGATAGAGTTGCTGATTTTTATCTGTGGATGGGGGAATATTTAGTGTAGCAGGGTCCAATAATGGCATCTGGGTGAGTGCTCAGACCAGCTTAGTGAGAAAAAATAGGCACAGTATTTTTCATAATGAAAAAAACAAACCTCATTATTTTGAATGGAGTTTGTCAGCGGTCTGAAAGCTCAGGTAACTAACCTGAGCTTCTCTTCAAATTCTGGCGGTGAGGGAGGGATTGACTCGCTAGCGCT